>CANRIE010000019.1 GCA_947630585.1 uncultured Bacilli bacterium
CTAATTCGTCTTTATTATCAACTATTAATAATTTGAATAATTTATCCTCTTTCTTGATACTATCATACTTTAAATTATCATAATAGTCAAGAAATATGATGCAAAAATATATCAAAAGACTTAGAATATCAAAAGTTTAACTTTTCATTTTGAATTATTTTTTTTGCTATTTTCATTAATAATTTGCTCAACTTCAGAAATAGTTAAATTACTAGCATTAGAAATGATATCAAGTGATACGCCTTGATTATAAAAACTTATAACCATTTCACGTTGTTTTTGCTCAATACCCTTATCCATACCAGCATCATAACCATTTAGATAAGCATTTTGTTTTCTAAAAAACTCTTCTCTTTCTTCACTCATCATATCCTCCCAATAATCTTTATCATTCGATAGATAAATTATTCTTTTGTGATACTTAGAAAGTAATTGTTCATCTTTAACAAGACTCTCTAATTCTTCTTTATTATCGATCGTTAATAATTTGAATAATTTATCCTCTTTCTTGATACTATCATACTTTAAATTAGCATAATAGTCAAGATTAATATCGATTATTTTCATATAATAACCCCCAAATTTTGAATGCTTAGGATAATTCCACAATGTTATTTCTTTACCTGGAGTCTCTTTTTTTACATTATTTGCTTTTTCAGGATACCAGTTAAGATTAACTAAAATGCCTCGGACAGGTTTAAAATAGATATTGTCATTTGGCTTACCATAACTTTTAAATAAAGCCGTATGCATATATTCAATATTACGAATAGGATTACCACTATAGTTGCAATTAAGTTCAATAATAATAATTTCACCATTAACATCAATCTTCAAATCAACATACTTATTCCGTTCTTTTTTTCTTTTTCTCGTAAGTCTAATATTTAAAACTTTGACGTTACCATGAATCTCTTCATATGACATACCTAAAATTTGCATAACAATCCATTCAACCATATCCATATCTTCATCATTTATTAAATCATGAAATATCTTATCATTTTTAATAGGGATTATTTCTGGTTTTTCATAAGTTGTCATTCCATTCTCCTTTCTTCAGTTTTTTTTGAAATTATAATTTCTAAATACTTCGTTTTAGTTAGAATAATACTAACCAAAACTACAATTAATCGACTAATGAATTCACTATAACACAGGTCTTGAAATTTGTCAAATTTTGTAAATTGACAAAATGTAGACAAAAATCGTTCAAATCGCTAAATTGCAATAAAAAATGGACTCAATTTAGCAAATTGAATATAAAAAAAGAGTCAATTTCACGAATTGAATCTCTTTTTCTAACAAATATTCAAAAAAAATTTTTTTTTCGCAGCAATTTGCGATTTTCGAAATTTAACCTATTTTTTACCTGTCTTCTCTTTAAATTTTTGATAAGCATGTTCATTAATAACTAAATCAAATTCTCCAATATATTCCATAACCGTTGCATTAAAACTTAATTTTATATCATTTAAAGAATTATATTTTCCTAAATCTTCTTTATTAAAATCTCCAACTACAGCATTTAAATTTAAATACATAAATCCTTCACTTTTATATTTTTTAATAAGTTCCCAAATAAGTACATATCTTGGATTAAACTTTTTATATTCGTCTAAATAACTATCAATTATTAATTCAACCCCATTATTATGTTTAATTGTAAAAGCAGCTCCAATTGTTACATAATCAGGATAATTCTTAGCTAAATTAGTTGAATAAACTAATTCGTTTTTATAATAATTTAATAATTTGTCTGATTCCATTTTATCATTTATAATATTTTGTTTTTCCATTCCAATTATACTTAAATCTTGAACCAAATTAGCAAGTTCTTCATTTTTAACAGCTTCAGTATCATATAAACTTTTCATATTAGTTATATATTTATTTGTATTAACATTAATAAAGAAAATATCAATAGCATTATTCTTAGAAAAATTATTATATAATCCCTGATAATATCTTCTTTTTCTTTTTTTATTTTTTAAAGATGTAAATTTATATAATTCATTAATATTGCCAGTTGGATCTAAATATATTTGAATTCCAGAAGATACCGAATTTTCAATTATTTTTTTACTTTCTAAATCAATATTGTTATATAGGGCTTCAATATTTGGTTTTAAATTAACAAAAGCAACTAATCTTGGTTTATAGTTTTCAAAATATTTATTAAATCCTTGATGGATATAATTATTCTTTTTTAAAGTATCTAAAATTTCATTAACGGTATTACTAAAATATATAATATTTCCTTTTCTATCTTTTTCACTACAAAGAACAGGTGGATCTATCTTTATAAAAGCATAATGTTGTTTTTTTAATAAATTGATTAAACCCATAGTAACATTTTTAACTACTTTTGGATTAGTATAATCAATTAAAAATCCTCGAGGTGCATAAGCATATTTATAATATAAATAAAAAGTTTTATATAAAAATAAAGTAACTCCAACTAATGTTCCATTTTCAACAAAACCAATATAGAAAGTATTTAAACCTTCATATCTTGAAGTTTCAGCATAAGATGACGTTTGATAATAAGTGCTATATTTATGCCGATAAGCAAATTCATCAAATTCATCTTTGGAAAGGGCAACTATTTGCATACTATCCAACTCCTTTTTTTTATTATATCTTTTTTTTTACAATTTAGCAAGAGAATGATTGAATTTTAAGTAATTATGCTATATAATATTGAAGTAAGGTGGTGGCTTATGGAAGATGAAATTGAAGTAATTGGTAGTACAAATTCTAATGATACCAAGGAATTTGAAATAGTTGATGTAAAAAAAGGCGAAGTAGATAATGAAGAAAAGAAATTAGATGATACTAGTGAATTAACCATAATTGATAATTCAAGTAATGAAAATATTGAAGAAATTAACCTCGAAAATACTAACGACCTACCAGTTATTGATTTAGAAGCCGAAAGTGATGTAGAAGAAATAGATGCTACAAGTGAAACAACATCTACAGAAACTACTAACGAAAATCAAGAAACTATAAGTGAAGAAACTAAAGAAGAAGTTGTGGAAAGTCACGAAGATATAGTTGTATCAAGTGATAAAGTCAAAGAAAGTTTAGAAATAATTGAAGAATATGGTGAGAATTTTAGTAAAAAAGAATATGTAACTAACCCAGCAATTGGAAGAGACAACGAAATTCAAGAATTGATTGTTACTTTACTTACTCCGGAAAAATCAGCTATTTTAGTTGGTAAACCCGGAATTGGTAAAACAGCAATTGTTGAAGGCCTTGGCTATCGAATTAAAAATGGAGATGTTCCGAATGCTTTAAAAGATTATACAATTATTAAACTTAATACAGCTAGCCTAACTGGTAATATGCCTGGTACTAATGAACTTCGGATTCAATACATTGTTGATAAATTAAAAAATTTAGATAAAATTATGGTTTTTATTGATGAAATTCATACTCTTATTGGAAATGGTGATAATACCCTAGATTTTGCTAATATCTTTAAACCCATTATTGATAGAGGTACTATTAAAATAATTGGGGCAACTACAAGTGATGAATACGAACGTTATATATTAAAAGATAAAGCTTTTGTTAGACGTTTTCAAAAAATTAACGTTGCAGAACCAACCAGAGATATGGTTATCCAAATAATGATGGGAACTTATCCAAAATTTGAAAAGAAAATGGGCTTAAAATTAAAATATACTGATTTTATAAAAGAAACAATCATGGCTTTTATAACTGATGCAACCAGTGAATTTAAAAGAGTTTATGAAACCTCAGTAAGATACCCTGATATTGCTCTTACTATTCTTCAACAAGCATTCTCCTATGCAGCCTTTGATAACCGGGAAGAAGTTAATATAAGAGATATCAGGCGTGCTATTCAAACTACTAAATTAATTTATCCTGATGTAATCAAAAAAGAATTAGTAAGATTTAATGAAGTATTTAAAGATGTTTATTTAATGGAAACTAAACAAATATTAAAGGGTGAAGAATGAAAAAATTCTGTTACTACTTGAGAATACTTGCCTTTTGCCTATATTTAATTGCCATGTTTCTTCTTATTGATAAATTATACAGAGTAGATATATTTGGAATGATTTATTTTATCTTTAATATTATCTATGGAATTATCTTAATATTAACTATTTTATCTAAAAAAGCTAGTTATAAAAACTCTATTTATTATAATATTTCTAATATAATATTCTATATATATACATTTTCAGTATTTTCGGTTACTTTCAATGCAACCCAATTAGAAATAATTTCTAATGAACTATTTTTTCACTTTAATTATATCTTTTTAAGTATTTATATTATAGCTTTATTAGGATATGCTTTATTCCTAAATAAAAATGATAGCATTTAGTTGTTATCATTTTTTTCTAATAAACTTTTCCGATAGCTTTCATATATAACTAAACCATTTTTAATATTATTATATTCTAAACTATCTTTTAATTTTAATAACTTTAAAGATACATCTGATAATCTTTTATTTAAATTTTGAATTAAATAATACTTATCTCGACTCTCAATATTTTCTAATTTAGTTTCTATATAAATTAAAAACTTATCTTGTAAACTATCTAAATAATCATGAGTTTTATTATAATTATCAATTAAAGCAACATACTTATCTAAATCTTTCTTTAAGATATCTAAATATTCATCCTTAGATATTTTTTTCTTCCTAATTTCATTTTCTATATAATTATTATCTGATATATTATAACTCATAACTGATAATATATTTTTACTAGCCATTAGAGTATCTTCAACTGTTAAAGTTTTATTAAATAATTCTATATATAAATCTATTACTTTAATTAAAGATAATTCATCTAATTTACTAATACTTTTATTTTTAAATAATTCTAATAACTCATTTAGATCTATATTTATAAATACATATTTAAATATAATATCCATTAACTTATTTAAATCTAATTTATCAAGATAAATATCTATTTCTTTTAATCTATCTTTCTTTTCTTCTTCATTTAACATATCAAATTCATTTACATAACTATCTATTATATTATTATTCATATATATCCCTCTCTATCTTGAATTAATAATATAACATTTTTTATATTTTTTCAAGTAGTAATTTGAATTTAAATACTTTTAATTGTTACTTTATTTACACCATTTAGAATATTATCGATTACAATATTATCAATTTTATCTTCAATTATTTTTCTAATACTTCTTGCTCCACTTAGATTATAGTCAACTAACTTTATGATATCATTTATAATATTATTATCAATTTGTAGTTTAATATCTTGGTCTTTAAATTTCTTTTTAACTTTCGTTAATTCTTTTTCAATAATTAATCTTATGTTATCACTTGTTAAATCATTAAATTGAATAATGTGATTAATACGGTTTAGAAACTCTATACTTAAAACATTAGTTAATTTATTTTTAATATTACTTTTATCTTCATTAAAACCGATGGTTTCACCATTTGATGTTATATTACTTGTCATGATAATAATAGTATGATTAAAATAAACTTTTTCATCTTTCGAGTTAGTAATAAATCCTTCATCTAAAATTTGTAAAAATAAGTTTAATACACTAGGCGAAGCTTTTTCTATTTCATCAATTAGAATAACGGAATAAGGATTGTTTTTAACATCATCTAAAATAGTTCTCTGAGAATCAAACCCAACATACCCAGGAGGAGCTCCTAAAATTTTACTAGTTGTATGAGATTCTTTATATTCACTCATATCAAGTCTTATTAAATGCATATTTAAGCGTTTAGCGTATTCTTTCGCAAGTAAGGTTTTTCCTACTCCACTTTTTCCTGTAAATAAGAAGGAAATGGGATGATTAGTTTGTTTTAAACCTAATTTTATCTTTTTAGTTTCTTTACATAATTCATCAATGGCATTATCTTGACCTATGATTGTATTTTTTAAATCTTGATTTAAATTCTTTAATATTTTTAAAGACTCTTTAGAAACCTCGTAAACAGGAACATTAGATTTAGCATTTATTACTTTTGCAACATCATTGATAGTTACAACCTTATGATTTTTACTTTGACCTTTTAAATAAAGACGATTAATTTTATCTTCAATTAAAATTTCATTTTCTTTGATTTTAGTAGCTTCCCTAAAATCATGTTTTATAATATAATCATTTTTCTTTAAATGAATATCTTCATATTCCTTTTTTAAATTTTCAAGTTTAATAGTCATTTTATCTTTCATTAAAGATCTACTTGCACACACTTCATCTAAAATATCAATTGATTTATCAGGATTTTTTCTATCAAATATATATTTGTTAGTAAGTTCAACTATACTTTTTATAACATCATCAGAGACTACTACTCCATGATACTTTTCATATAAAGGTTTTATTTTTTTTAAGATATCTAAAGTTTCATCTAAATTAGGTTCTTTAACTAAAATAGTTTGAAATCTTCGATTTAAGGCTTTATCTTTTTCAATACTTTCTTTGTATTCTGAAATTGTTGTTGCACCAATTAACCTAAATTTACCTCTTGCTAAAGCCGGTTTAAAAATATTAGATGCATCTATTGCACCTTCTGCTCCTCCCGCTCCAACTAAAGAGTGCATTTCATCTATAAAAACAATTAAGTTTTGGTTATTTTCAATTTCTTTAATTATTTTACTTATTCTCTCTTCAAATTCCCCACGATATTTAGTTCCTGCAACTAAACTCGCCATAGAAACTGATAAAATCTTTTTATCTAATAGGCTATCAGGAACTTTCTTTTCATAGATTCTTAAAGCAAGTCCTTCAACAATCGCGGTTTTTCCAACGCCTGCTTCTCCTATTAATAAAGGATTATTTTTATTTCTTCGAAGCAAGATTTCAATTAATCTTTCAATTTCCTTATCTCTTCCGATAACCGGGTCAATTTTCCCATTTTTAGCTTTTTCAACTAAATCTATTCCATGGTCATATATAAGTAACTTTTTCTTACCTTTATACTTTGTGTTATTATCTTCTTTTTCTAATAATTCTAAATATAAATCATCTATGTTCACTCCTAAATTAGATAAAAGTCTAATCCCCACTCCTTCTCCTTCATCTAGCATTGATGTAAAAAGAGTATTGATATTCACCTCAAATAAATTATCTTCTTTTGCATCAATTATAGCATTTTCAATTACTCTTTTTAAAAGAGGTGTGTAAATAAAATAGGAATTTAAACTATTACCAATTCCAACCGTTGCAATTAATTCTTCTTTATAGTTTTCATAAAAAATGGAATATTCATTTAATTTTTTGGTTATTTTTAAGTTTTTATTACTTAAGATACTTAATAATAAATGTTCGGTTCCAACAAAGGGATGTTTTAATTCTTGCATTTCTTGTTTAGCTTTTTTTAATATTTTTCTACTTTCTTCATCAAATCTTTGAAACATATATTATCCTCCATATATAATATATGGAATTATAATATTTTTATTATTAAGTTTAATCGACAAAAAAAGAGATTTTCATCTCTAATCTTTAATACAAAATACTACATATAATGGAACTGATTTAATGTTGTTTTCAAAACCAAAGTTTTTAGAAGAAACTCTAATTGCATAATTAGAATTATTTTCTTTTAATTAATTTCACGTTTTTATGTACTTTTATTTTAGTTAATTTCACATTTTTATGTATTTTTGCCTATCTACTATAAGTAAATTGTACTTTCGCAACATTTTCTCTAAATATTTTTAATAAATATTTCATAGTTTCAAATATTTCTTCATCACTAGCATTGGGTTTTAAACTTCTTGCTGCATCATACCAATATTTAGCATTATTAATATCTAATACTTCCGTTGATAAAAAAGGTTCTGTGATATTTTCAAAATGACCATCACGAATTTTACCATTTTTAAACCAACTGATGAAGTTTTCTAAGAATAAGGCTCCTTCAAATGGATAACCAGAATGAATACGAGATGGATCTTCATTCCATATTCTATTATGATAGTTAGTAAGTCTATTACTTACACCACAATGAACGCATTCAATTGTTGGGGCACTATAATGATCTTTACCATCTATTGTTGTATAGTGTTCTTCACTTCTTGTAACAACAAATAAATGATTACATTTTTTAATCTCTTTGTCTCTTTCACGTTGTTTTTTGATAACCTCATCTGTAACTTCAAGTGGTCCCATAGCTTCTCCATATTCTTTGGCTATTAAGCCATCAATCATTGCTTTATATTCCATATACTTTCCTCCGTTTCTAAGAGGATATTATATCACAAAATGTATATTATAAGCAAGACTATTTGATATATTTTAATCATATTATTATATTTAATTATCAACAGCCGAACTATGCAAATACAATTTTTTTATTTATACATTTCTTTTAATTTGTTTTTTACTTTATCATTAAAAATAAAATCTATTGAATCATAATTACATTTTATTATATCTTCAATTTTTAAATTTGTATTAGCAAGTATATATTTATATTCACTAATAATATCAATACCTGAAACTGTATCATTATCTGTATTTATAGATATCTTAACACCTTTTCTATATAATTCTTCTATTGGATGAATACCTTTAACTGCTTCAGTTTGATAATTACTTGTAACGCATACTTCAAGTAATATATTTTCATTTTTCAATCTTTCTATCAGGTTATTATCTTCTATAGCTTTGATACCATGGCCAAGTCTTAAAGTTCCAAATTCTAAGGCACTTTTTATAGAACTTATTCCACCTGCTTCTCCAGCATGAATAGTAAATGGAATATTTTCTTGCTTAGCTTTATCAAAAATATATTTAAAGTTTTTAGTTTCATAAAGAGCTTCTGCTCCTGCTAAATCTATACCAACTACACCAAGATGGGAATATTCTTTAGCTAGTGATACGGTTTTCAAATTATCTTCTTTACTAGCATCTCTCATACAACATAATATAATGCCTCCATATATTTTACCATTCTTTAATATTTCATTCATTCCATCTATTACGGCTTCTACTACTCTATTAATATTTAATTTATCATTCACATGCTTAATAGGTGCAAATCTAACTTCTGCATAAACTACTCCTTCTTTTTCAAGTTTTAAAAATAAAGATTTACTAGCTTCTTTTAATCTTTCATAACTATTTAATAATTTACATGGAAGTGAAAATTTTTCTAAATATTGATTTAAACTTCGACATTCTTTATCTACTCTTAATTTTTCTAAAACCTCAGAAAAACTATAATCATAGCCATCTTCTCCTAACCATTTGTAAGCAAGTTCTAAATCTAATGAACCATCTAAATGTATATGTAATACTATTTTTGGTATATCTACTAATTCCATAATCTACTCTCCTATAATTATAGTTTATTAACTATCCTTTTTAATTTATATATCAATTATATTACTTATTATGAATTTTGGTCAAGTTTTTAGACACATTTTTGCTATTTAATTTTTTTTAAGTGCCAAATAACAGCTATGATACCCCAAATAACACATAAAATTAAATTAACCTTTGCCATTATATGCATATTTTCTGTAATGCATACAATTGTTGCTATTCCAAATATAATAGATATTAAAATATCTAAAAACAATATAAATACTGCAAACTTATTTGATTTTAAAATATTATCTACTTTTTCTTTATTGTCTTTCTCTAATTTATTGCTATTTAATTCTACTTTTGTTTCTATTTTATTTCCAAGTAGCTCGTCAACACTTATCTTTAATACTTTTGACAATAATTTTAATTGCTCTGGATTAGGTGCAGTTTCTCCTAACTCCCAATTAGAAATAGTTTGTCTTGTAACATTTATTTGTTCTCCTAATTGCTCTTGAGAAAGGCCATTTTGTTTTCTTAATTTTAATATTCTTTCTCCTAGCATATTTTCCTCCTTCACATCTAATTATAAATAAATATTACTTAACAAATCTACCAAAGACCTTTGGAACTTTGTCAAAGAGTTTTAACATTTTAATAGTTATTAAACACAAATTGTAATTTAGCGAATCAGGTTAAAGACATGAAAAAAAATTAAAATAAGGTTCAAACTCAATGACAGCAAGGTTTTGAACCTTTTAAAATTC
>CANRIE010000020.1 GCA_947630585.1 uncultured Bacilli bacterium
CAAACATAGTAATTAGTTTTATCAATACTATCTTTATATGCTCCAACATAACTATTTTCTAAATCACAAGAGTTTCCCTCACTATCAAGAACTTCAGTATCAAGATACCCTTCATTCTTTAAATCTTTTATTTTAACTTTCGCTGTATCTCCAAATATACTAGGCCCTGCTCCTTTATTATAAGTAAAATAATCTCCACCTGGTATTAATAAACTCTCTTCTAAGGTACTATAATAACTTTTGTTAATTTCGTCCTTTGTACTTTTATAAGCAACAACAGCAAGGCTAAAAACAATTCCAAGTATTACTACTACTCCCAGTAATTCTACTAACGTAAAGCCATTGTTCTTCATAAACTAACACCCACTTCGACTTGCATAGCCATTTGTTTTATAAACATTTTCACTACCTTTAGTACATGATAAATAAGGAGTAAATGTGCTACCACTTTTTACTACATAACCATTACAAGTTGCATTTTTAATAACATCTTCCATTCCTAAATCTTTTAGGCAAATGTAATTACCTCTATATTTAGAAGCAGAAGCTGTTTTAGCATACTCTGCCATCATATCTTCATAAGTTTTATACTCTTTACTTCGATTACTATTATAAAGGTTACTTAAACCTGGTACAACTAATAATATAACAAGTGCTAATAAAGCAAATACAGCTAATAATTCAACTAAGGTAAATCCTTTTTTATTCTTCATAACTATCACTAGTATCATTATATCAAAATATTAACTAAAAAAAAAGAAAATTTCCTTTATTCTTGAAAATTTTTCTTTTTCGAAAATTCACAACCACAATAATCTTGTCTATATAAATTGTATTCATGGGATAAAACAATACTTCTTTTATAGCCTTCTTTCTTTTTAAAATCAGAATATAAATAGTTAACTCCAAACTCAAGTTCTAAGTCATGTCCTATTTCATTTAATAATTTACTATTTTTTAAAGGACTAATTGTTAAAGTTGTTGTAAAATAATCAAAATTATGTTCTTTAGCATATAAAGCAGATTTTCTAAGTCGTAACTTAAAACATTCATAGCATCTCTTGCCACCTTCTTTTTCTTGTTCTAACCCTTTAACTTTTTCTAAGTACTCATCCTTATTATATCCAAGACTTACAACTTCAACTTGATTAGTCGTTTTAAATTCTTTCACAAATCTTTTAAGTTCTGATAAACGATAATTAAATTCACTTTCCGTATCAATATTTGGATTATAATAAAGAATTGTAATATCAAAGTATTTCGTTAAATATTCAATTACATAACTAGAACAAGGAGCACAACAAGCATGAAGTAATAATTTTTTCTTTGAATCTAAAGACTTTAAAGTATCTTCTAAAACTATACTATAATTCATATTATATATCTAAATTATGGTAAACATTAGAAACATCATCAATGTCTTCTAAAGCATTTATTAAATTCATAACTTTTTCAGTGTCTTCATCACTTAAACTAATTTTATTATCAGGAACATAAGTTACTTCACTAGTTACAAATTCTTGATAACCTTTTTCTTCAAATGATTTTTTAACATTTAAGAAATTATCAGGCTCTGTATAAACGGTATAAATATCCCCATTATCAATGCAATCAAGAGAGTCAGCATTAATAGCAATTTCCATTACTTTATCAAAATCGTCGTGCGCATCAAACTCAATTACTCCCCGTCTATTAAATAAATAACTAACTGACCCATCCGTTCCTAAATTTCCTCCATGTTTAGTTAAGGTTGACCGAACAAGCATTGCCGTTCTATTTTTATTGTCCGTTAAACAATCAACCATTAAAGCAATTCCATGGGTTGCATATCCTTCATATCTTATACTATCGAAGTTAACGTCCCCCCCGTTTCCAACTGCTTTATCAATTGCTTTTTGAATGTTATCTTTTGGCATGTTGTTACTTCTTGCTTTTTCAATGACCATCCGAAGTCCAGGATTCATGTCAGGGTCTCCGTTAGTACCTTTCGCTGCAACTTGAATTTCTTTAGCAATTTTTTGGAATATCTTTCCCCTTTCAGCATCAATTAGACCTTTTTTTCTATGGATGGTCGCCCATTTTGAATGTCCACTCATAATATCCTCCTATCTAAAATAATTTAATATAACTGGTCCTAAAATAAGTAATAACAAAAGTGGTATAAAAAATACAACTGAGATAATACTTATTTTAATAGGCAATTTGGCTATATAACTACGTTGTTCTAATACTAATTTTTCTCTTATATAATCAATTTGATTATAAAGAGTATCAATAATATTATTTCCAAATAAGTTAGATTCTCGAATATTTAAAATAATATTATTAACAGAATCACTTGGAATCCGTGATTTCGCATCATCTAGTGCTTTATCCAAACTTTTTCCCAGATTCACTTCTCTTATTACTTCCCGAAATTCTAAAGATAAAGAAGACTCAATACTATTACTTGCAAGACGCAAAGCTGTAATTAAGTTTTTTCCTGATTCAAGAGATAACGCAAGTATTTCAAAAAAATACATTGCATCATAATCAAGTTCTCTACTTCTTTTTTTTATTTTACTATCAAAATAAAGGCTTGGAAGTAACGTATAATAAAAGTATACAACAATCGGTGCTAATATATAACCAAAATCAATTAAATATAATATCACAAAAAACAAAATAATGCTAGTAATTATTCTAATATTCATAAAAGTAATAGCATCATACTTACTATTTACTCCTAAAAGTTTAATTTTACTATTAAGTTTCTCGATAGTTCTATCCCTGTAAACATATTTAAATACTTTATTCATGATTTATCCCTACTTTCATTATTCTTTTAATTATTATTATATAAGTAATATATAAAATTAAAATTAAAAGAATTATTAAATAACCAAAGGTACTTGTAAATAAAGGATCAAAATAAGTGCTATCTAATATATAGATAAATAAAGTGAATACAACAGGTATAAATAATAAAACATAATAAAGTAATTTACTGGCTGCTGTTAAGTTTTTAAGTTCATCACTTAGTTTTCGATTATTAAAGAATGTTTTCTCAACACTTTCAAATACTTTAACAATATCTCCCCCCGTTTCATTTAAAATAGTAAGAGAGGTTGTTATATATTTAACATCATCTAACTTAACTCTACTTTCAAATCTTCTAAAAACAACATCTAAACTTAATCCATAAGTTAAATCAATATACATTTTTTTAAATTCAAGACCTAATGGTGAATCCAATTCTTCTGCAACTAACTTAATTGCTTGCATAATACTATGACCACTTTTAAAAGAGTTATTCATGATTGTAATGGCTTTTAATAAATCATTTTCTTGTTCTTTTTTAATTCTACTTGCATCAGCCATTAAGAAAATATCAAGTGAAAAAAATCCAATTAAAAATGTCATAATTATTTCTAAAATAGATATTGTCCTGCTTTTAAAAACATTAAATACTATTAAGATAATAATAAATAAGAAACCTATTAATATTTTTTTACTAATATAATCCATTTTATCTTTATTATCTTCTTTTTTAATATACTTTTGATATTTTAAAGAATAAGTATCAAATATTTTAATTTTATATAAAAACTTTGATATATTTTTAATAAAGTTATCATAAAAGTTAAAAAAGTCATCAAATAGTTTCGTTTCAGGTTTTTCTTTATAAACTGAGAAACGATTTAATCTATCAGCTATTTTAATTCTTCTTCTAATTAGTAATAAGTAATAAAATATTAAAGCGATTAAATAAATTAAAATAAGTTCAATTATAAACATGAATATTAATTGACTATTCATGTTTATCACCAAAGATTAAATCTAAATCTTTAAATCCTTTATTTTTCATTTTATCATAACTTTTAATTTTTTTAGTTATTAGTTTAAATTCTCCATCTACTTCTAAGTTTTTAGTAATTCCGGTTTGAATAAATTTATAGATTGGGTTAACTGCAATCAAATCTCCTGAAAAACCAACGACTTCTGAGATATCAGTTATTTTTCGTCTTCCATCTGATAGTCTTTCAATATTAACAATTATGTCAATTGCATTTTCTATATAATCTCTTATTGCAGGAATTGGGATTTCTAAGCCTCCCATTAATACCATGGTTTCAAGGCGGTTCAAGGCATCTACTGGTGAATTTGCATGAAGCGTTGTTAAACTACCATCGTGTCCTGTATTCATAGCTTGCAGCATGTCGAAGGCTTCTCCTCCCCTGACCTCTCCAACAATAATTCTATCAGGTCGCATTCTTAAGGAATTTCGAACTAAATCGCGAATTGTTATTTCACTTTTACTATCATAGTTATCAACTCTTGTTTCAAGTGATATAACATGAGTTTGTTTTAATTTAAGTTCAGCAGCATCTTCAATTGTTATTATTCTTTCATTTTCTCCAATAAAACTAGATAGGATATTTAAAATTGTTGTTTTTCCAGACCCAGTTCCTCCACATACTAAAATATTTAACTTTGATTTTACAGCATCTTCTAAAAAAACTGCCATATCTCTTGTTAAAGTACCATTACGAAGTAAATCTTCAATACTTATTAAGTCATCTCTAAATTTTCTAATTGTTAGAACTGGTCCCTTTAAAGATAAAGGAGGAATAATCGCGTTAATTCTTGAGCCATCCTTGAGACGCGCATCAACCATGGGGTTAGATGAATCAATCGTTCTTCCTAAAGGTTGCACTATCTTTTGAATTGTTCTTAAGATATGGTCAGAGTTAATAAAAGAGACACTTTCATCTTTAATTATTTTTCCATCAATTTCAACATACACTTCATTTGGAGCATTAACCATAATCTCAGTTACATTTTTATCTTTTAATAATTCTGTAATAGGACCTAAACCATTTATTTCATTATCAATTAAATTAAAAACATGATTTCGTTTATAATCTTCAAGGTCCATTCCATTTAAACATTTATCAATTTCTAAATTAATATAATCATTTAAATTCATATTAGTTGGTATATTATTATCAATTATATTTTGAATAACCCGACTTCTTAAATCATCAAGTAGTTTTTTATCTTCAAATATTTTATAATCTGCATCAGGAATTATTTTTTCACTTTTTGAGGTATCAACACTAAATTCACTTGAAAAACTTTTTTTAACTACCATTTATATACCTCCTATTCTTTTTCGCGCATTAAATCACTTGCTATTTTCAATAAAGTTTTATATTCTTTTTTATCTTTTGGATAAACACCATTTAAAGTTAAAATACTACCATCTAATACATATTTATCAATAGTTTTAACAAAGAATTCTCTTCCTAATTTATAATCAATATTATATCCTATAAAACTTCTAATATCATATAATGAAAAATATTTTTCTTCTAAAGAATTACTTTCATTTAATAAAATTCTAAGGTCTTTAAATCCAATATCTGATACTATATTAACAAATGTTTTAGTATTAACTAAATCAACGGGGTCATTAGACATAATGTTTAAAATCGTATCTGAGTTATCATAGATAACTATATTTAAATCAATAAGAGAATGGGTTGTATCAATTAAAACATAGTCATAAGAATGTTTAACCATATTGATTATTTGTTCAATGTATTTTAAATTAATCCTTGCACCTTTCCTTGGGTCATTAGGACTTTTTATAACATCAATAAATTTATTATATTTAATAACATAATCCGAAACTTCTGTAAAACGATTATTAACAATATCATCAACAATATTATAGAAACTTTTTTCACTTTTTAAGTTTAAACTAACGGCAATACTACTAGAATATAAATCTAAATCTAAAATTAATACTTTTTTTTCAAGGGTACTTAAACATCCTGCTAGATTTAAAAGGGTTGTAGTTTTTCCAACTCCCCCCTTTCGTGATGTAATAGTAATAACTTTTCCCATAATATCCTCAGCAATCAATTATATCAAACCGAGTTCGATAATCACTTAAAACTTTTTTAGTTTCTTTATCTAGTAATATATAATCTTTATATTTTTTAGGTCCTTCTACCATTACAACAATTACTTCTTTATTCTTTGGTAATTTGGTATTAACAGGATACCTATAATCAATAAATACACCATCTTGTCCATTTATTTCACAAACATAATAATATATATCATGAGCCTTAGAACTTACAACAATACTTTCAAAACACCTAATATCTCCTTTTTCATAATTATTTTTTTCAAACTTAGGTATTAAGTAAATAATTACAAATAATAAGAATAAAGCCACTATAAATAAATAGAAAAACTTAAAATTAAGTGTAATTATCATGCAAGTTAAAAATGGTAAAACTAGTCCAAATATATAAAATAATACTAACAATGATAACTTACTTCGAAGTTGCATGTGAAGTAATATTTCTCTTTCTTCTTTTGTTATTTTTCTTGATTTTTTCATACTATCCCTCTTTATCTTTCATTATTTTAGAAGTTGAAACACAAGCAGGATCACCTAATATTTTATTTAATCCTGGTGTTGTAACCTCTAAACAACTTTTTAATTCTATTTCAACTTTATCCCCGTCATTTTTTTTATTTATTTGAATTTGATATTCTTTATCTTTTACTTCATTTGTTTCAACATTAACTGTATTTAAAACACTTTCTAAATGATTTTTCATAATCATAAGTCTTGCTATATCAATAAATGCTAATAAAAGAAAGATTAAAACTGGTAAAACTAAAACAAATTCAACTAAAGCTTGGCCTTTTTTATTCATGAATCACCTAAATACTTAGTAAGTAAGGATTATCATGGGTGCCATCTCCACTAGTTATTACAACTCTTGGATTTAAATCAACTGCAACTTGTAGATAAGCTGTAGTATCAAATTCTACATTCATTACTTCTCCACTTGTTAATACTAAAGCACTACTAACTTCATTTTTTAACCAAATAGTCTTATCAAATTCTTTAAACCAATCACCTTTTATATCATCTTTTGCAAGTAATTTAAATTCTCCATTAATCATATTTTTAGCTTCATTACTTATATATCCTAAATACCCTCGATTTCCATGTCCATCAACTTCTTCATTTAAATATCTATTAAGAGCATTATTCCAATTAACTGTCTTATCTTGATTTAAAAGTTTATAACTAATATCATCAACGAAATACTCATCAGTCACCATCTTTTCATCTAAATTATCATTTCTAACTATTCTTAATTTATCAACACCATCTTCATTAAATACTGATACTATTCTCCATAATTCATGATTAAACATTACATAATTATTAGAATTTTTATAATAATAGTTATTATCAATTAAAGTAACATCTTTACTTTCTTTAACTACATTACTTGCATAAGGAACACTACTATCTTGATATAATTTAACATTTATTTTACCATAAAAGTTTTTACCATTTGTATTACTTGACTTTTCATCTATCCAAATTTTTATATATAATGTTTTAGATTTATTATTTAATAAGTTATAACCTGTATAAATAATATTATTATTTAAACTCATAGGATCTGAATAATGAACTCCAAAATCTGTACTATAAGAATATCTAATATTTGATAATTCTAAATTAGAGTTTTTATCTCCCTCTAATCTAACCTCATATTTTTTAATATTAAGATTTCCAGTATTAGAAAGTGTTAAAACTGTTGTATCAGATTTTCTCATTCCTTGATAATCTGAAATAGGACTTTCATTAACTAACTTAATATCAGTTTCATTAATAGTCATCCTCATATCGCCTTCTTTAATAACAATAGCATTATTCCGAACATCAAATCCTGTTAAAAGAGCATAACTACTACTAACAAATAAAGTTATTAATAAACAAACAGCAACAACAAATATTATTTTTTGTTTTCCCATTATCTTTTCAGTAAAATTTTTTCTTTTAATTAATTTAGGCTCATTCATATTGTCCTCCTAATCTAACTAAAATTATATATTATTTTCTCTAAAATTACAATACCAAATAAAAAAGTTATAAAAAAAACTAATAAAAGTCTCAGGTTTTTGCTTTAACATTTTTTTCAGCTTTTATTTTAACATTTCCACATATCTTATTAATTACATTCGACCATTATCTTTCTGTTGCCCGAAAGGCTTCTACTTTCTCGTCACTCCTATTGCCCAAGTTCAAGTTGATAAGCATTTTTTTCAGTCCCATCGCCATCAACTATCTTAGTTGAGGATTTTAGGTATAGCGTTGGTTTGACGTAGTTTACAAATTTATCCACCTGAAGAGAATACATTCCAACATCGGTTATTATATTAGTATTACCAAAATTGTAAGAAGATGCTGTCAACAGCCATTCAGAATTATTAACGGGGTATCTTAATAGCCAGCTATTATTTCTCATTGTTGTATAAAATGTACCGCTACCTAATTTTATCGTATTCCAATATTGACTATCAGCACTATAACCATAATCACTTGAATACAAAAGTGCTACATTTCCTTTCCAGGTCGCACTATTGTTTGACCATACCCGGCAACTACTATTACCTTCAACGGCACTTTGACTATTATTTTCATTTGGTCCTTTCCCTCCTTCACATTCTGTCACTGCTCTTTCGTTTTTATATGCTTCATTTGTCGTATCTTTTATTCCATACAAATTATCATAACCTGCATTCACACTTAAACCATAGTCCGTTACTATTCCCAAGTAATATTTTGTTTCTTCTATCATACTTTTAGCAGTTTTACTTAAATAACTCATATACCCATCACTTGAATTTTTTGTTTCTTTATCGTTTCCATCATTTAACCAATATTGGAGTCCTGCTATTGCCCAATCATTATTGCTTGTTCCACTTGTTTTATTATTCCAATAAGCTCTAGCATCAGGTCCTGTATAACCAATATTATACTCCGTTCCATTTTTGAAATATGTCGCTGGAAACATTTCTTTTGCTAAGGTCTCATTTCTTACTATTTTTAAATGTTCTTCATCATTTTCATCTTTAAATACTCCAACTATTCTCCATTTTTCACAGTTATCCGCATTTTGAGGCATACTATCCGTACAATTAAAATATACATAATTATTTACATCTAATCCCGAATAACGATATTCTCTTAAATCTCCTGTATCTATAGTCTCTTTAGTTACATTACCAATTGCATCTTCTTTTATTCCAATTATTCCTCCGGCTTGACCTATTGTGGATTTTATAACATCAGTTCCAATATCGCTTGTTACTTTCTTTTCTTCAAAATCACCATTTACACTAACTTTAATACTTGCAAAAACATCATTATTCCATACTTCTTGAGAATAATCTGCATCTGCTAAGACTCCAATATTAACTTCATCTGTTATCCACATATAAAGTCTATATTTAATACTTGTCTTAGTTTTAGTATTGGCTTTAATTGTATTAACCCATATTTTTGTATTATCTATTTCCTCGTAAGTTCCTTCTTCGATAACTGGAGTAACCACATCACCTACTATTTCTTCAAGTCTAAATCTTAAGAATTTATCATCTAGTCTTGTTTTTCTTGTTTCATGTGGGTCTCCTTCATTAATTAATATTTCATAATATAAGTCTTGATTATGAGTATTCTTGCCTTCAATAGTAAATTCAAAATAAGTTTCAGGGTCATAACTATTCCTTGGCATCATCATATCAGCATCTATAATAGTATCACTTTCTGTATATTTCATAAATACATCGCCTGCAACTAAAACTTGGGATTCGCCTGTATTAGCAAATATAAAATAAGCAAATGCTCCTCCTATTACTCCTACCATAACTAATAAAGTTATTAATCCTACTATTAATATTTTTTTATTATTTTTCATATATACTCCTTCCAGGGTTAGTCCCTCTATTCTAATTTTATTATATTATAATTCTTTGGACTTTTCAAGATATTTTTAAGATTAAA
>CANRIE010000021.1 GCA_947630585.1 uncultured Bacilli bacterium
AATATTTTTTAGAAGAAGATTATAAATTAATACCATTAATTGTAACTACTATTATTATGATTATAATGGGATTTATTAATCCTTACAAGATAGAAGCTATAAAATACTTTTTTAATTCATATGGTATTGCTGCTATTAATAATAATATAATAGAAATGATGCCTATAAATATTCAAAAATATTTAATTATATATATTTATATATTTTTAGTGTTGTTGTCCTATTATTTTAATAAAAAAAATAAAATAAATTTAAGATATTTACTATTAACACTTGGAACATTATATTTATTATTAGAACATTATAAAGGGATAATATTTTTTAGTATAACTAGTATATTAGCATTTAGTTATAATTTAAAAGATTATTTTCAAAGTGAAAAGAAAGAAGTAGTTAATATAAAATATATAAAACCTATTATAATTTCTTTAATAGTTATATTATTTTGTATTTTTACTATTAATATAAAAATTGATAATGAAAAAAATAGACCTTTATATAAATTAGGAATTTATTTAAATAAAAATTCTAGTAAAGATATAAAACTATATACTAATTATAATAATGGTAATTATTTTGAATATTTAGGATATAAAGTTTATATAGATTCTCGGGCTGAAGTGTTTTTAAAAGTTAATAATAAAAAAGAAAATATATTAAAAGAATATTTTGATTTAGAAAAAGGTAGAATTAATTGTCAAAAGTTTTTAGATAAATATAAATTTGATTATTTAATAATTGATAGTAATGATTTATTATATGTAACAATTCGAGATACTAATTATGAATTAGTATATGAATATTATGATAATAAAGATATGATTAATTATCAAATATATAAAAGAAGGTGAGATTATTAGAATTGGTATATTTGATTCTGGGATAGGTGGAGTTAATGTTTTAAAGAGTATTTTAAAAAAATATCCTAATAATACTTATATTTATTATGGAGATACTTTAAATATTCCTTATGGAGAAAAAGATAAAGAAACTTTAATTAAACTAGGAACAAAGATAATTAAGTTTTTAGAAAGTAAAGGAGTTGATATAATTATTATTGCTTGTGGTACTATTAGTTCAAGTTGTATGTTTGAGTTAAAGAAAATTACTAAATTACCACTTTATGATATTATAACGCCTACTATTCACTATATTAATAACAAAAAGTATCAAAAGATAGGAGTATTTGGAACTTTAAGAACAATTAATAGTCATATATTTAAAGATAAAATTAAAGGAGAAGTTAGGGAAATTACAACAAGTGAATTTGTTTCGATGGTTGAAAATAATAAAATAGATAGTAAGATTATTAAAAAGTATATAGAAAAAGTAAAAGATGTTGAAGTTTTAATTTTAGGATGTACTCATTATCCAAGTTTAACAAGTGAATTTAAGAAATACTTAAATAATGTTAAAATAATAGATATGGGAGTTATTTTAAGTAATAGTTTAAAATTAGAAAATAATAGTAATTATAAACTTACAATGTATTTTACGAAAATAAATGATAATTTAATAAAGAATATAAATAATATAATTGCATTAGATTATGAAATGGAGGAGGTATAAATGAAAGCAATTATTAATGGTAAATTAATTTTAAAAGATAGAGTATTAGAAGGTAAAGCAATCCTTTATTCTAATAAGATTGAAGGAATATGCGATAGTGTTCCAGAAGAGATAGAAGTAATTGATGCTAAGGGGAACTATGTTTTACCAGGATTAATTGATATTCATATTCATGGATATTTAGGGAAAGACGTCTGTGATGCTAAAAAGGAAAGCATTGAAGTAATTGCAAATGGCATTATGAAAAATGGGGTTACAAGTTTTTTACCAACTACAATGACAATTGAAAAAACTAAGATTGAAAGTATTTTAGAGATTTGTAGGGATTTAAAAGAAGAAAGCAAAACTTGGGATGGGGCATGTGTTTTAGGAGTTCATGCGGAAGGTCCATTTATAAGTCCTAAGAAAAAAGGTGCTCAAGATGAAAAATATATTTTAAAACCAGATAGTAAATTTGTTTTAAAATATAAAGATATTATTAAAATAATTACGATGGCACCAGAAGAAGATGAAGATTTTCATGAAATTGAGAAAATTAGAAAAGATAGTGATATTGTAATTTCTATGGGGCACACGGATGCTGATTATGAAACGGCTATTAAAAGTACGTATCATGGAGTTCGTCATGCAACTCATACTTTTAACGCGATGAGCCCTTTAAATCAAAGAAATCCAGGAGTTGTTGGAGCAATTATGAACTCGGATGTTACTTGTGAATTAATTGTTGATACATTCCATATTCATCCGGCTTTATATGATTTAGTTTATAAATTAAAAGGTGATAAGTTATGCTTTATTACAGATTGCTTACCAGCTGGAGGATTGGGAGATGGGGAGTACACTTTAGGAGGCGAGAAGTTTATTTCAAAAGGAATTGAATGTCGTCTTTTAGATGGAACGATTGCAGGATCAATCTTAAAACTTAATAAAGGAATTTATAATGTTTATAAGAATTCTAATATTCCTTTACATGAATGTGTTAAATGTGCAACTCTTAATCCTGCAAGAGCAATTCATGTTGATAACAAAAAAGGTTCTCTTGAAATTGGAAAAGATGCAGATATAATTATAGTAGATAAAGAGTTTAATGTTTTAAAAACGATTATAGGAGGTGTATTAAAATATGAAGCTTAAAGTTGAATCTATTTTAGATAAGGAGTATATTCCTTTAATATTAAAATTAAAAGAAATGAAGGAAATGGCGAGTACCAAGGGAAAAGATATTGTTTTAGGAGTTGAAAGAAACGATTCTTATACGAAAACTTATAAATTAAGAATCTTAGAAACGGGAGTTGATGATAACTTTAATTATCAATTAGTATCAAGACTTGTTAAAACGCTTCTTTGGACTTATGGAGGATTTAAAATTATTATTTCTGGTGATA
This sequence comes from uncultured Bacilli bacterium, assembly GCA_947630585.1. Taxonomy (GTDB): domain Bacteria; phylum Bacillota_I; class Bacilli_A; order RF39; family UBA660; genus RUG591. The sequence goes on from CANRIE010000021.1 coordinate 2,955, forward strand.
AAGAAATATATGAGAAAATAAAAGAAGATTATCAAATTGGGGGTAAAAGAGAATTTGATGTTAAATTTATGGAAAATGTTTATGATACTAAATTTAAAGTAGTTTACACATCTCTTGAAAATGCTCCCGAAGATTTGGAGTCATCAGTATCAATTGGCAGACATTTAGAGGGTGAGCGAATTGGTTTTGATGCTGGAGGAAGTGATCGGAAAGTATCAAGTGTTAAAAATGGTAAGGCAATCTATTCGGAAGAAGTTGTGTGGTCACCTAAATTAAATACGGATCCTAAATATCATTTTGAGGGTATTTATGAGGCTTTTAAAACGGCAGCTTCAAAACTTAGTCATGTTGATGCAATTGGGGTTTCAACAGCTGGAGTAGTAATTGAAAATAAACTAATGTCATCTTCATTATTTATAAAAGTAAATCCTGATGATTTTAATAAATATGGAAAAAGTGTTTATTTAGATGCAGCAAAGAAACTAAGTGAGGAACTAGGTTATTCTATTCCAATTGAGGTTGCCAATGACGGAGATGTAACTGCTCTTGCTGGAGCAATTAACTTAAATGTTAATTCGTTACTTGGAATTGCGATGGGAACAAGTGAAGCGGGAGGTTTCATTGATAAAAATGGTAACATTACAGGTTACTTAAATGAACTTGCCTTTGTACCTGTTGATTATAACCAGAAAGCTATGGTTGATGAATGGTCAGGAGATTATGGCTGTGGGGTTAAATATTTTTCACAAGATGCGGTTATCAAACTTGCAAGACTTGCTAATATCTCGCTTCAAGATAGTTTAAGTCCAGCTGAAAAATTAAAAGTTGTTCAAGAATTAATGGAACAAGATGATGAAAGAGCATTAAAAATATATAATAACATTGGTTGTTATTTAGGATATACAATTGCTTATTATAATGAATTTTATAATTTAGAACACGTTCTTTTAATGGGACGAGTAACTTCAGGTAAAGGTGGCGAGATAATAAAAGATGTAGCCATGAAAGTTTTAAAAGAAGAATTTAAAGATTTAAAAATAAAAATTCATATTCCTGATGAGAAAAGTAGACGAGTAGGCCAATCAGTTGCAGCAGCATCTCTTCCTAATTTATAGAATACTATGATACTATTTTGATATGTTTTTTCAAATTTAATTTACATTTAATGGCATATATGATAAAATATTAATAGAAATGGAGATGGTATACATGGATAAAAGAAAATTAGCAATAGGTGAAAATGATTTTAAAACAATAATTGAAACGAATAGTTTATATATTGATAAAACTTTATTAATCAAAGATATAATAGATACTTCAGTTAAATGTTTATGTTTTGTAAGACCAAGAAGATTTTGTAAAAGTGTAAGTATGTCTATGCTTAATTATTATTTTAATATTGAATATAAAGATAATAAATTATTTGATGGTTTAAAAATAATGAACCAAGGTGATATATACTTTGATGAAATGAATAAATATCCTGTTATATCAATTTCATTTAAAGAATTAAGGGCTAATACTTATCAAGAATTTATTGATAATTATAAAGATTTAATGAACTCTTTGTATAATAAATATGATTATTTAGAAACAAGTGATAAGTTAGATGAAACTGATAAAGAATATTTTTTAAGAATTAAAAGAGAAGAAGAGGATACACTTTTGTCAAAAGCAATTGCTAAATTAATAAGTTATCTAAATAAGCATCATGAAAAAAAAGTAATAGTTTTATTAGATGAATATGATGTTCCAATTATAAATGGTTATTTAAAAGGATATTATGATGATGTTATTGAATTTATAAAACAAGTATTTAGTTCAACATTTAAAGATAATCTTGATTTAAAAAAAGGTATTGTAACAGGTGTACTTAGAATTGCTATTGAAGAATTAGGAACAGGTGCTAATAACTTTAAAACATATAATATAACTGATAATATGTATTCAAGTTACTTTGGTTTTACAGAAAGTGAAGTAGAAGATATATTAAAAGAATATGGTTTAAGTGATAAAATAAATGAGATTAAAGAATGGTATGACGGATATTTATTTGGAAATACTACTATTTATAATCCAGTTAGTATATTAAATTATTTAGAAAGTCAAAAATTTGAATCTTATTGGGTAAATACAGGAGGAGTAGATTTACTTAAAAAATTAATTTTTAATTTAAAAAAGAGTTCAACAATTCTTAATGAGTTTCATAAATTACTTGAAATTGGTTCAATTGAAAGAGTTGCTTTAAATTTACATATGAATTTAACAGATTTAGAAAATGATAGAAATACAATTTGGACTTTATTTATGTCGAATGGTTATTTAACTCCTTTGGAAGAAATAACAGATTTAGAAAATGTTACTTTAAAAATACCTAATTTAGAAGTAATAAAAAGTTTAGAAAAGATTGTTAATAGTTGGTTTAAAAATAATGTTTTAACTAAATATAATTTTATAGAATATCTAATTAATAATAAAATAGAAATGTTTAAAAGTGATTTTAAAAAATATATTTTAGAAACATTTAGTTATTATGATGTTCCAGGTAATGATGATGGTGAGAGATTTTATCATGCTTATGTTTTAGGATTACTTACAAGTGGAAGTGAATATTTTGAAATAAAAAGTAATCGTGAATCTGGTTATGGAAGATATGATATTATGTTAAAACCGATTAACAATGATATTAAGTATGCTTATATAATTGAAATTAAATTAGCAAATAATAATAATTTTGATGAAGTAATAGAAAAAGGGTTTAACCAGATTGATGAAAATAAATATGAAACTGAAATTAAAGAATATGATGTAACTAAAATGGTTATAGCTTTTTATGGAAAAAAAATTAAAATTGAGACTAGATAAAAAAACGACATAAAGATAGCAATAAACTATACTTTATGTCGTTTTAGTATTTTAGATAAGAAAAAATATATTAATTTAAGAAAATTTATTATATAATTATCTTGGTGATAAAAATGGAATTAATTAAATTAGGTAATAGTACTTATTATATTAAAAATGTTAATAATATAGGAGTTTATAAAGTTAATGATAGAGATTGCTATATAATAGATTCTGGTAACGATGCTGATTGTGGTAAAAAGATAATTAAATTATTAAACGAAAATAACTTAAATATAATTGGAATTATTTCAACACATTCTCATGCTGACCATATAGGAGGAAATAAAATTATAAGTAATCGTTGTAACGCAAAAATTTATGCTAAGGGAATAGAGAAGGCTATTGTTAATTATCCAATTATTGAACCTTTAATGTTATATGGAAGTAATCCTTTATTAGAACTTCAAAATAAGTTTTTAATGGCCCATCCTTCTAATTCTAAAGAATTAGAGGATATTAAAGGTTTAGAATATCTAAATTTAAAAGGACATTCTTTAGATATGATTGGTGTAAAAACACTTGATAACGTTTATTTTCTAGCTGATAGTTTAGCAAGCCATAATTCTATAAATAAATATCATATCTTTTATCTTTATGATTTAGAAGAGTATTTAAAAACACTAGAATACTTAAAAACTTTAAAAGGAACTTTTGTCTTATCTCATAGTGAGGTTACAAACGATATAACAAGTTTAATTAAAGAAAATGAAAATAAAATTCAAGAAATTATAAATATAATTTTAAATATTTGTAAAATACCTTTAACATTTGAAGAAATACTAGCAAAAGTATTTACTCACTATAATTTAGTTTTAAATATTAATCAATATGTATTAGTTGGAAGCACTATTAAAGCTTATCTTAAATATTTAAAAGAAAATAATAAATTAAATTATGAATTTAAAGATAATAAAATGTTGTGGTATTTAATGTAAAACTACTTGAATTAATTCTTGAATTCGATTACAATAATAAGCGTTTGAGGTGGTATTATGCGAATTGCAGTTTTTTCAGATATACATGGTAATTTAGAAGCTTTAAAAGAAATATTAAAAGATATAAAAAATGAAAATATAGATGAAATTATTTGTTTAGGTGATGTTATAGGATTAGGACCTGATAGCAGGGAATGCTTAGATATAATAATTAATAGTAATATTAAATTTATTTTAGGCAATCATGAATTATATTATTTATTTGGTTCTGATATAGATTACAATGTTGATTTAGAAGAAAAAAAACATAATGAATATATAGCTAGTACAATGACTGATTATGAAAAGAAATATTTAGAAAAATGTCCTTTATTTATCGAATGTAAATATGGAAATAATAAATTTCGTTTTATGCATTTTCTAATTAAAGATAAAACTATGAAATATCCTTATCATAGTCTAAATCTCCTTACAACTTTAAAAGATTGTTTAGGAGATGTTGTTAAAAAAACTAATGCTGACTATATCTTTGTTGGTCATGAACATACTGGATTTGATTATGAATTTGATAATACTAAATTATATGGAGTAGGTAGTTCCGGATGTATTAAAAATAATATAATTAGTTATACAATTATAGATTTTAAAACGGAGATAACAGTTTTAAGAAAAGTAATTACTTATGATCGAAATAAATTAAAGTTAGCATTTGAAGATAAAGATTACCCTTTAAGAAATGAAATAGCATCTAAATTCTTTAATATTCAATTAGATTAATGTAAATGTTTGTAAAATTAGAAAAAAATATTATTTTTCTATTCCCTTAATTATAAAAATATGATATGATTAAGAAGAATAAGAAAGGTAGTGACCCTCATGTTAAAATTAATTAATGTATCAATAAAATATGTTAACGATATGATAACTATAGGGGGGGTGTACTAAAATTATTACAAAATAAAATAACCATAAATGCGACATGAAAGTATAGTTTTATGACTATACTCTTATGTCTTTTTTTGTGTTTAGAAGGAGGAAAAATATATGAATAGTTATGAAAGAACAAAAAGAATTTGTAAAATAATAGTATTAGTGTTTGGAATATTAAGTATAAATAATATAATTCTAACAATTAGAAATTATAGTTATGCTTATTTTGAAAAGAATGTTAAAACAGGAGTTAAATTAAAAATAACTACTTTAGATGAAATGCCTGTTAAAAGTGAACCTTTAATTGATAAACTAAAAGAAAAATTAACATCTAATAATTCTATAACTGATACTGATGGAACGATTTACTTGTCAGGAACTAATGATACAATTAATTTCAATTATGTGTGGTATTCAGGAAAACTATGGAGAATAACATCCATAAATTCAGATGGTTCGATAAAATTAGTAACACAAGATGAAATAACTGCAATGCATTGGGGAGCAAATGGAACTTATAAAGACTCTTGGATATATCAATGGTTAAATGAAGATTTTAAGGATACATTATATAATTATGAAAATATAATTGTTACTAATTCGAGCTGGAATGCAACAGCAAGCTCAAGTACAGGAACTAAAATACCTGAAACAACAATGGTAACTGGAGACATAGGATTATTAAACAGTTATGAATATGCTCAAGCCTACAAAAATGCAAATAGTAGAACAAATTATTTAAATATAGACTATAATTGCTGGCTAATAACGCCATGTAATAATTCAAGTGTACAATTCAACAATGGTGTATCTAACAATTGTTACTCACCTGGTTCGGACGCGAACGGCGTTCGTCCATCCATTAATCTAAAATCAAATATTAGAATTGTGGTAGGAGGAGATGGAAGTAAAGTTAATCCATATAGAATAAATGGAGATAGAAAGTTAGGTAAAGAAGGAGAATTAATAAATACAAGAGTAAGCGGAGAATACGTTAAAATAGATAATAAAGTATATAGAATAGTAGGAACAGAAAGCGGAACCACAAAATTAACAAGTGTTGATTTTGTGAGAGATGATAGTGGAACAATTTTAAGAAAAATATTTAGTAGTGATATAAATTGGGGAATATCATCTAAAAATGGACATAATAATTATTGGGACTATTACTTGAACAATACCTGGTTAACAAGTGAACTTAAAAATTATATAACAGAAGGAACATATTATTTGGGACAGGCAAGATATACAAGTTACAAAAATGCAATATGTAGTGCAAGTAATACAACAGAACTAACAAGTAGTTGTGAAAAAACGAGTAGTACTTGGACTGGAAAAGTAGGATTACCAAGAGTAGGAGAAATGTTTTCGGCCCAACTTGCAGATATACAAAATGGTGCAACTTCAAGCGATATAGCTTTGATAACACCATATGGTAGTACTCAAATGTGGTATATGAGTTCATTTGGAGATTTAAGATATTATACTCCATCAAAAAACTCAATTAATGCTCGCCCATCCATCTATTTAAAGTCTACTATTAAAATAACTGGTGGAGATGGGATGAGTGAATCAACTGCATATACAATTGGACTATAAAAAAATGACTATTGGGGAACCAATAGTCATTAACATTTCTTTAATATTTCTTTTTCTTAATAAAATATCTAACAATATAATATAAGAAGATAGACATTAAGATAACATATATCCATACTAATATTAAATATAAATTACCTTTTGCATACTTAGAAATAATATCAGGAATATTTTCAGGAAAGTATTTTGCTAAGAAAGCTTTAACTTCTATAAAAGTATTATATTTTAAGAAAGTTAAAATTCTTAATAAAATATCTACTATAGCAACAAAGAAGACTGTATTATATAAACTCCTAAAAAAACAAATTACAACTACTAATAAAATAATAAAAATTACTGCATCCATTGTTAACACTTCCTATCATTTTATAATTTTACCAAATGATAATAATTTTTGCAACTAAATTTTAAAATTTACTTTACTTTAAGAGTTCAATATTATATAATGTTAATAGAATAGGAGGAGAAATGAGTAAAGAATTTAAA
>CANRIE010000022.1 GCA_947630585.1 uncultured Bacilli bacterium
ATTGCATAGTTACTCATCAATACACAATTATGTTTATATTATACACCCATCAGCCGAACTATGCAAATAACGATTTTTTTCAATTAATTTTATAGGTACAATTATAAATAAAATTAATACTTGAAATAGTACAAAAATGTGATATAATATCAAATAGGTGGTCAAAAATGAATACATTATTTATTACAAGACATGGTAAAACTGATTGGAATCTCGAAGGACTAATACAAGGTTCTGTTGATATTCCTTTAAATGATATTGGAAAGAGTGAAGTTTTAGAATTAGCTAAAAGTAGTGATTTAACAAATATTGATATCTGTTTATCTTCACCTCTTAAAAGGGCTTATGAAACGGCTCAGATATTAAGTGATTCAAAATTTCAAATTATTGTAAATGAGTTACTTGTTGAACGAGGATTTGGAAATTTAGAAGGTACTAAAAATAATGATGATTTAGTTAAAAAAGAATGGGATTATAGTATAAATGATAAATCTTTTAATATTGAATCTATAAAAGAATGTTTAAAAAGAGCTAAAACATTTTTAGAATATATTAAAAAGGAATATCCTGATAAAACAATTTTAATAGTATCTCATGCAGCATTTATAAAAGCTTTACATTATAATTTAATAGGATATGATGAAAATACTGATTTTTTAGATTTTAATCCTCAAAATGCTAAAATTTATAAATATTACTTAAAATAGGAGTTAAAAATGTCAAGAATTTATTTTATTGCTGATACGCATTTATATCATGAAAATATTATTAAATATTGTAATAGACCTTTTAAAGATAGTTTAGAAATGAATGATGCTATTATTAATAATTGGAATAAAGTAGTAGGGCCTCAAGATATAGTTTATCATTTAGGAGATATTTCTTTAAGAATTGATAATTTAGAAGAGATAATTAAAAAATTAAATGGCAAGATTTATTTAATCAAAGGAAATCATGAACGGAAAAATTCCGGATTTTATAGAAAATTAGGTTTAGAAGTTTTATCAACTAAAACTAAGTTAGATGATTATCAAGTAATTCTTTCGCATAGACCAATAGATGATAAAGATATTCCTGATGGATATATTAATATTCATGGTCATATTCACAATAAACCATTAGATAGTATGTATAATCCCTTAAAGCATATCTGTGTTGCGGTTGAAAAAATAGATTATACTCCAATTGAAATAAATAAATTGTTAAAAGTAAAAAATAAAATACAATAACTCTTTACTTTATAAAAATATCTTGTTATAATTAAGATACATTTATAAAGAAAGGAGTTTTTTCTATTTATGAAAAAATTATATGCAGAAGAGTTTGACAAATTAATTGGAATTTTTAATAATGGTCCAGATAATCCAGAAATTTATGATAAAAAAATTAATATGAAAATAAATGAATTATATAAACTACTTGATAAAATTAAACCTTATGAAGATTTAGATGATGTAAAAATATTATATATTAATTTTCCTTGTGGTGGTATTAAATATTTCTATGATTATGAAGATTTAAAAAGGGAAGGAGAAGTTTGTAATCACGAACAATTTGAAAAATATTATCAAGATTATTACCCAGATAATGAAGTTTGGTATAAATTATCAACTACTAAATATCAAAATTATAGATATGTAAGTCTTGATAACAAAACAATTATCTATGCTGATATGAATGAAAGTTTAGATTATTTTGAAAATGAAAGATTATATAAATTATTAAGTTATATAATTATTAAAGTAAAAGAAGTCCTAAAAATGTTAGAAAATAATACTTATAATGATTATATAATGAAAAATTTACCTTTTAAAAATAGATTTGGAGTAATAAAAAGAAGTGATTATTGGAAAATTAATGAATATGTAAAGAAGGAGTTACTAGAAGAAATTAGTAAAACGGAAATAGAAGCTTTTGTTTTAAATGCTAAAGAGGATACTAATGAGAGAATTGTTGATATGACTGCTAATAAATATTTTTATTGTGTCAGGTTAGCTTTTCAAAGTATTGGCAGGGAATTAGGTAATTTAAGTGATATAGAACTATATAAAAAATATGCTGATGGAAGAGATGAAGGATTAACAAATATTGATTTAGATAGTAAAGAGGCTTTTGATGATTGGTATAAAGATAAGGATAGAAGAGGTGGACATCCTTGGGAGATTATTAGAGGGCATTCCTACTCAAGAGTTAATTTGATGGTTGGACATGATGATAAAGGCTATTATTTAGGATTAGATGGAACTAGAATTTTAATGAAAGTTGAAATAGCTAAAATTTATTTAGAACTTATAAAGAATAATATTCCTGTTAAAATATATGAACCTAATATAATTAAAGATGCTTTAACTGGTGATGATTATTTAGGAATAGTTCCTGATTATTTATTATTGGTTTACTGTGAAGGCCGTTTTAAAAAATTTAAACCTAAACAATTTATTCATTTTAATGATGATATGATTAAATATGCTAAATGGGAAGAAATTGAAAAATGTTATTTAAAAAATAGTTTACCTAAAAGTATTTAAATGTTATAATTTTATTAGATTGAAAGTTATTACTGAAGTTTTTTTGAAAGTATTAATTTTTGGTATAGCATGTTTTTGAAAATAATTTATAGATGAATTAAAGGAGAAAAATTGATATGGAAAAAATTAACATTACTTCTTATGTATTTAACATCATGGGAAGAAGATGGATATGTTAGAGATGAAAATGGTGAGATAAAAGAATCTAAAATTAAAAGTTGTTGGAAAGGGTATGATTTTGATATCATTAATGATTTAACTGATAAAGGATATTTATATTATAGTAAAGGAAAATCAGTAACAATTACTAAAGAAGGAGAAGAATTAGCTCAAAAATTAATGGATAAATATATAAGAGATTGATATGAAAGGAGTAAAAATAGTATGTTAAAACCAGATTATAAAAGAAGTATTTTATCAATTAGTTCATCAATTTTAAAAAAATATGGATTAGAAAGTATTTATCCATCATTAAAGGAATTAGATGAGATATTAGAAGGTAATTATAAAAATGTAGTATATTTAGTATTAGATTGTTTAGGTACAAATATATTAGAGAATAATCAAGAAGATGCCAAGTTTTTAAAAAGTAATTTAGTAACAAATGTAACTTCCGTTTTTCCTCCAACAACAGCTGCTGCAACTATTTCTATTCATTCGGGGCTATCACCTTATGAAACAGGCTGGGTTGGATGGATGCCATATTTTCATGAATATAATCGTATGATAGAACTATTTTCAGGATGTGATTTTTATACTGGGGAAAAAATAATTGAAAGTCCTGAAGAGGGTATATTAAAATACGAATCTATATATGAAAAAATAACTAAAAATAACCCTGATATTAAGTTTACTAAAGTATTTCCTGATTTTAGTAGAAAATATGAAAGTTCTTTTTCTGAAATATGTGATGGAATTAAAAGGGCTTGTGAAAATATTGAAAAAAACTTAATTTCAGCTTATTGGATACAACCAGATTCAACTATTCATAAATACGGAATTAATAGTTTGGAAGTAAAACAAGAATTAAAATCAATTAATGATACTTTAGAAAAATTAACAAGTGAATTAAAAGATACAATTATTATTATAACAGCTGATCATGGAGCAGTTGATGTCGAAGAAATCTATTTAAATGAATATAAAGATATAGATGATTGTTTGAGGATGCCACCCTCTATTGAATCAAGATTTGTATCAATTTTCTTAAAAGAAAATAAAAAAGAATTATTTAAAGAATTAATTAATAAGTATTTTAAAGATAAATTTTTAATTTATGATAAAGATGAATTTTTAAAACTAGGACTTTTAGGGTTAGGAAAAAAACATGAAAGAATTGATAGTTATTTAGGAGATGTTATATTAATAGGCAATAGTAATATAAATATCAGATATACAATAACAAATGAAAAATTTAAGTCTTTAAAAGCAGATCATAGTGGTATAACTAAAGAAGAAATGATGGTACCTCTTATTGTTATTAAAAGTAAGGAGTGATATTAAGTGGAAACAATAGTAAAAACCCATATTGGGGCATATGGAATTATTATTAAGGATGATAAAATAGCTTTAGTAAAGAAAGCTCGAGGAGGATATAAAGGCAAATTTGATTTACCTGGGGGAGGTATTGAACACACAGAACTTCCAACTGAGACCTTAGAAAGAGAAATAATGGAAGAGGCTGGAATTAAAATAATTTAAAAATAAATATGAATCTATTAATAAATATATGTTTTTATTAGAATTTAATAAAGATGATATAGAAAAAATAATAAAAAAATTAATTGATTAAAAATAGAAGTAACTAAATCTAGATAAACATATAGACTAAAGTAGTGTGAATCAGTAAAACGATTAAAAACTAAAATTTTTATAAAAATAGTAAAAAATCTTGACATTAAAATAAAAAAATAGTAGTATATGAGTAAATTGAATTAGGAAAGGCATTTTTATGAAAAGAATAAGAATTGAACCTGAATTTATATTATTTACAGTACAAGAGGGTGGTTTTATTAATAAATTAGCTTTTCGTTTTTCTTGTTTCAATAAATTTAAATTGGTTATAAACAGTAACTATTAGTAATTTTGTGCAAAAAAATAGTTACTGTTTTTTTAATAGAGAGGAGTTATTATGAAATATAATACAATTTTATTAATAGGTAGTGGACAAATCGGCAAAGCAATACTCAATAAAATAGTTTTAAATAATCCTAAAAAAATTATTATTCATAATTTAACTGAAAAAGAGAGTACACTAGTCTGCAATAAATATTCTTCTAAATATCCTGATATTAAATTCATTTCTAGTTTTGGAAATATATTTATGCCATATATATTAAAAGATTTAAATAATAAAAATCTTTATTCTAAAAGTGAAGATATAATAGAATATTTTTATAAGGAAATCAATAATGATGTTTTAGAGAATTCAACGATTGTTACTTTAATACGAAAATATAAACCAGATGTAATTGTCGATGCTATAAATACAGCAACAGTTTTAGGGAATCCTTATAATCCAGAAAGTATTTTAAAAATTTTAAATGACAATCCTATCGAATGTTCAAAAAAAATTATGGTTGATGATTATACTACTAAGATTATTAACTTTGTATATAGTCTTAAATACGGATTACAAAACTATAATGTTAAAAAGTACATTAAAGTATCAACTACTGGTTTAGGAGGTATGGGGCTTGATATGCCATATACACATGGAGATAATCCTAAATTTAATTTATCAAATGCTTTAATGGGAAAAATTGCTGCTTCTGGAGTTTTGCATCAATTACTATGGAATTTAGAACATACTAAAGGCTTAGATATTTCGCTTATTATACCAGGTACTTTTGTTGGCTATGATTCAGTATTAAATGAAGCAATTGAAACAGATAAAGGTTTATTATATAAAAGAAAAAAGCCTGAGCAATATAATTTAGTTTTAGGTAAGGAATTAAAATATAATCAAACTATAACCAAAGACTATTTATCTTTTCCAGTGGTTAGAGCAGGGGAAAATCATGTTTACTCACAATTAGAACTAGAAACTTTAACTGCTATTGGGCAAATGGAAGGAATAACTAAAGAAGAGGTTGCCAATAAAGTAATGGAATGTTTAGAAAAATCTTCTAATAATGATATTTTAAGTTCACTTGATAATGCTATGTTAAAACCAAGTTATTTGGGTAGAGAAATGTTACTAGAAATAAATAATCAATTTTCAAATTTGAAAAGTAAATATGGTATAGCAACAGGTAATTTAGGTGTAAAAACTTCAAAACAATTATATGAATTATTTCTGATAAAAAAGTCTTATCCACTAATTACAGATTTAAAAAAAGTAAAAATAGATACTTTAGTTGAGAAAGTAAATAATTCATTAGATAATGATTTGATAGAAGAAATTATTACTTTAGGTATTCCTATAATAAATAACAAGAACGAAATATATATAGGAGATTATTCTTTAATACCATCTGCTGATGAATCTAAAATTATAACTAAAACTAAGTTAAAAAATTGGACAGATATAGGATGGGTTGATTTAAGAAAAGAAAATTTAGATAAATGGATAAAAATTTTAATAGATGTTTATGAAAATGCCAATAAAATATCAATGGACTTTGACAAAAGTATTTACTTAAATTGTCAAAAAATAAATAATGATTATAATATAGCCGAGTATTTAGCTTATTATAATAACTTAAAAAATAAAGGAAGAAAGAAATGAGGAGAAGAAATGGAAAATAATGAAAACAAAAAAATAATATTAACAGGAGATAGACCAACAGGAAAATTACATTTAGGCCATTATGTTGGTTCTTTAAGAAATCGAGTTGAAATGCAAAATTCAGGAAAATATATACCATATATATTTATATCAGATTTACAAGCTCTTACTGATAATGCAAGAGATCCAGAAAAAATTAGAAGAAATTTAATTGAAGTTGCCCTAGACTATTTAGCAGTTGGAATAGATCCTAAAAAAAGTATAATATTTGTTCAATCTCAAGTTCCAGAACTTGCTGAATTAACTATGTATTATATGAATTTGGTAACTTTAGCAAGACTAAAGAGAAATCCTACTATAAAAACAGAAATCAAAGAAAGAGGTTTTGAAAAAAGTGTACCAGTTGGTTTTTTAACTTATCCAATTAGTCAAGCAGCTGATATTACAGCTTTTGACGCTGAGTTAGTTCCAGGAGGAGAAGATCAAGCCCCAATTTTAGAACAAGATAGAGAAATTGTTAGAGCCTTTAATGCTATTTATGGTGAGACATTAGTTGAACCAGAGTTAATAACTCCCGATAACGCTATTTGTAAAAGATTACCTGGAACAGATGGAAAAAATAAAATGAGTAAATCACTTGATAATTGTATTTATCTATCAGATGAACCTGATGTAATAAAGAAGAAAGTAATGAGTATGTATACAGATCCTAATCATATCAAAATAGAAGATCCAGGAGATGTTCAAAATAATGCTGTATTTAAGTATTTAGATGCTTTTTGTAAAGACGAACATTTTAAAAAATATTTACCTGAATATAAAAATCTTGAGGAATTAAAAGCCCATTATCAAAGAGGTGGGGTAGGAGATGTAAAAATAAAAAGATTTTTAAATGATATTTTACAAGAAATATTAGAACCCATTCGTAGTAGAAGACATTATTATGAACAACATATTGATTATGTTTATGATATGTTAGAAGAGGGAAGTAAAGAAGCTAGAAAAAAAGCCAAAGAGGTTTTAAAGAGAGTAAGAAGAGCAATTGGCTTAGAATATTTTGAAGATATGGAATTAAGACATAGTGTTTATAAAAATATTGATGATGAAAAGGAAATAAATTAAAAATTGTTAAGAGCACTCGTGTGCAAATAATGATTTAATAATATTAAAAAAGATAAAATATTAAATAAAAGTAACCTAATTTGGGTAAACACATAGACTAAATTAGGGTGAATATAAATGAATAATAATGGATACAGAATAGTTGTAGATGCAGGCCACCCAAGTTATTTATTCCCCAAATTTAGGGATATAATAAATTAAATCTATAAAGGTACTTAAAGGTATCTTTTTAATTTTGCAAATTTTAGTAAATAGTATTTACTTTTTAGATATGTTATACTTAATTTGTAACAGCAAAATCATCCCATAATTTTAAAAAAATATAAGAGTTTGGCTGAAAAGCAAGTGTTATTAATATTATATACTAGAAAAGAAATAATAGAGAAATATGATAATCGTTATAATTTTAAAAAATCTTTAAATAATAAAGAAATATTTAAATTAGATAATGGAGTTTATTCAGATAAAGATATTGTTGACCCTATGACATTAGTTTGCAAGAAATATTTTAGTGCAATTATTACTATGGGTTCAGTTTTTTATTATTATGATTTAACTGATGTAATACCAACAAAGACTTATGTTGCAACTAATATAAATACATATATTATTAATAAAAATGTTTCTAAAGTAATAGTTTTATCTAGTCCCATAAATGTCGGAAGTGGAACGATTAAGAAGTGAAACAATTAAATTGAGAAGAAAAAAATGAGCATTAATTATTTTGCCCATTTTCATCTATTTGAACAAATTCATATTCGTATACAATAAAATTATCTATGTTGTTTTTAGATATTTTAAATTTTGGTTTTCTTGGAGTTCCATTAAGTTGTTTCCCTTGATTAAAGTCATTTAGTACATTTCTAAAGTTAATTCGATTTAATTCAATAATATACATTTTAACAAATTTTATAGAATTTTTCATTCTTTTATAATAACTTAATTCATTAAAAGGTTTGTTTTTAGGCCATTCATTTTGTTCTTTTATATAGTTTGCTCTAAATCTAGTAGCATCATAGTTGTTATCTTCACTGTCTTTTATTGTATCGTGTTCATATATAATATACCAAAATTTATCATATTTATTAATACATTCAATAAAGTTTTGCTTATCATTACCTGGCGCTTCTTTTTTTGTGGTATCACTTGCTTTTAAATCTCCAAAAAAGTTTTCTTCGCTAAACCATAAGTCAAAATCAAGTTCACCCTTTTTCTTGTGAGAACTACCAACATATAAAATTTTATTTTCTAAGCATTTTTCCTCTATAAAACTATTAATTTTAAACTCTAAATACCATCCCGGCCATTCGGTTTCTTTCCAGGTGTTCCAGTTATTTTCACGCATTTCTGGTATAGCAAATTCAGCCTTTATCCATTTACCAAAAAAATCATTATGATTAAACATTGCAAATATATTAAATAAATCATTATTATCTTTTAGTTTTCCATCTAAATAATCTTTAAATTTAGTATACTTGATTGTGATTAATTCATTTTTATTTTTATCTTTTCTTTTAAAAGATCCGTTTTTCATAGCTTGATATAAATCGTTAGTATAAACATGAGCAGCAGAAGAGTTCATTTTTTTCTTTATATAAGTATCTTTAATAAATTCAGTAAATATAATATTACTTTGATAATGATATACTCCAACAAATCTTACATTATAATTAGGTTTATCATTATAATATTCATAAATATCTTTATACCATTTTTTTAATTGCATTCTTTTTTTATAAATTGGATGTTGTCCATTTCCACCCATATATGTTATAGCAGCTAACAATAATACTTCAATTTTATTGTCATGCTTATAACATAGTAATTTTTTATTATTAACTTTTTCAGTATAACAATTATCTTTACCAAGAATGTTTTCTATATTTTTAATCATTTCCGAAATAGATAATGGTTGGTCACTATTTATGTCTAAACTTAAATCACTTCGTAATTGTTCACTTTTTAAATTTGCCATATTTCTATACATTCCTTTCTGCTTCACTACGTTTGCAAAAGGCACAAATCGTGGTGAAAATAAACAATTCTTC
>CANRIE010000023.1 GCA_947630585.1 uncultured Bacilli bacterium
ACTCGATTTTTCATTTGCATTTACTTTTCTAATATATATCAAGCATTTACAAGTTGCATTTACTTTTCCAATTCACCGTCTTTTCCAATATTTACACTTTTAAAACAAGAACACTAAATTATATGAACGTATCTTATATATATTACTTAATTTATTCTAAATAAGGTTTTCTAATCATAGAAAATAAAGGTAAATCATAATTAAACTTAATTTTAATTATACTATCAGCTTGATTTGCAACTTCAATTTCTTCTAAATGTTCATTATATAAATTATCAATTTCTAAACTAATAATATCCATATTAGGAGTAATGATTTCAACCTTATCATGAACTTTAAAATAATTTCTTTGTCTTATTGTATAAAGATTATTATCTTTTTCAAGGATTATTCCTAAATAATCTTGATTCGAGTTTTCGTGTCTTCCAATATAGTATTGATCGTCTACTCCAGCCTCTTTAAAATAGAAATGAGTGCTATTCTCCCGATTAGAAACTCGAGCAAGTATTTTTAATTCTTTTTCTAATAAATCATCCGTTAATTTATTCTCATATACTGCATCAATTATTCTTCTATATGAAGATAAAACAACAGCAAGATAAAAAGGTGACCTCATCCTACCTTCAATTTTGAAACTTCGAATACCAATTTCAATCATATCTTTAATATAGGACGCCATATTTAAATCCTTAACAGCCATTGAGAAAGGTTCTTCTTCTTCATTTATATCAAAGCAGAAACGACATACTTGCGCGCATCCTCCACGGTTTGAATCTCTATTCGTGAAATAGTTTGATAATACACATCTCCCACTTACAAATGTACACATCGCCCCATGAATAAACACTTCAATATCCATGCCCGTTTTTTCAATTATTTCTTTGATATCGTGCCTATTTACTTCACGAGCTAATACTACTCTATCAATTTTTTCATTTTTTAAGAAATTAACACTTAAATAATTTGTAACACTCGCTTGCGTACTTAAATGCACTTCAACTTGAAAATTACTTTTGATGTATCTAACTAGAAATAGGTCACTTACAATAAACGCATCGATGCCAGCCTCAACTACATCTTTTATATAATCATAAACACCATCTATATCTTCATTATGAAAAACTATGTTTAAAGCAAGATACACCTTTTTTCCAAGACCATGGGCAAAACTACAACCACTCCTGATATCTTCTATACTAAAATTATTAGCATTAGCTCTTAAACTATAATCCCGTCCTCCAATATAAATAGCATCAGCACCATATATACAAGCAATCTTTAATCTTTCTAAGTCTCCTGCTGGAGATAATAATTCGACCTTCATCATTTCACCTTATAGATGGTCTTTAAATTAAAGAAGCCATCATTCTCCCCTATTAAGTCTTTAACCTTAATAATCAATTCATCATCACTTAATTTATTATCTAAATTAGATTCATATAAACTTAATATTTTAAGAAATATATCATCACTCATTAAATTACTATCTAAAATAGCATATTCTAACTTTTCTTTTAAATTAACAAAAGATTTTGTTCCATTTAATATTTCATAAGTTAAAATATTAGTTCCTTTTTTATCTTCTTTTAAATAATATTTTTTATCTTTTCCATGTTCTTTAATAATATTATAATTACTATTACTAGTTTTATTAATATGTTCATAATAATTACTAACTAATTTTCTTTTGGAATGAGATATAATTGGATGCCCTATAAAATAAGCTATCAATCCTAAATTAGTTTTTAAACTTATTTCACTCATTTCTTCTTCCGTTATTTCAGTCGATAAATATCCATATTTAACCCCTAAATCATAGTAATAATTACAAATATTATAATTAGTAATTAAATGCGTTTGATGAATAATTAAATTAAGATCTAACTTAAGTTGTTTAACTATTTCTAAAATTGCTAAATCATAGAATAATACTCCCTTTATCTTAAGTTTACTTAATTTAACAAGTTTATCTTCTAAATCTTTAATATCTTTATTGAAGATATTTTTATTAATACTTATAAATAGTTCAATACCAGGATATTTAGTCAATAATTCTTCAATTTCTTTAATACTTATTTCATAGTAATTAATACTATAATTTTCTAAGCCTATAATAAAAGAATTAGTAAATTCCAAGAACTTATCTAATTCTTTGGTATTTAAATTTACTAATAGTTTCAAACTATCCCCTTCTTTCAGTAACAGCAACCCCATCTCCAACATCATAGATAGTTGTTTTATATAACATATGATTTTCTAAGAAGTAAGTATAATCTTTAATTTTTCTAACTATTCCTAAAATATTTTTACTTGTTATATCTTCTTCTTTCATTTTTACATAACCATGAAAATTCATATTATCAGTTATAATATACCCATTCATGCTTAAATTGCCTTCAAATCTTTCAAAGAAATTTTGATTTTTTCCCTTAGCAGCATCTATAAATATTAAATCAAATTCTTCTTCTAATTTAACATTTAAAGCATCATTGAAAATTAAGGTAATCCTATCTTCTAACTCAAACTTTTTAATGTTTTTTAAGGCCTCCATGTAACGTGCTTCATCTCTTTCAATTGTTGTTATATGAATGTCGTTACTGCACCTTGCCATCATTATTGCAGAATATCCAATTGCTGTTCCTATTTCTAAAACATTTTTGATTTGTTTCTTGACAATAAAAGTTGTTAGAAAATCAATTCCTTCATCTTGCATTATAGGAATGTTATTGTTAATAGCATATTCTTTTAATTCTTTAATATCACTCATTAGTAACCTCCATTTACACTTGCAAGTTCCTTCTTTTTAGCTTCAAACTCTGAACTTTTCTCAAAAAAGAATGTTTCTTTTGTTTGTATATTTGAAATAAAATATAAGTAATTAGTTTTATCAGGTTTAATTGCTGCTTCTAAACTATCTTTTGATATAGTTGCAATTGGTCCTGCTGGTAATCCTATAAAATCAGTTCTTCTTGTATTATAAGGATTAGAGTCGTTGTATTCAGCTGTAGTCATTGGTCTTGAATCATCTAATTTAATTCCATATCTTGCTGTAATATCACTTCCTAAACTAATACCTTTATCAATTCTATTTAAGAAGACACTTACAACTTTACTTCTATCTTTAGCTAAACTAACTTCCTTCTCAGCAATTGATGCCAGCGTTAATAATTCATGAACATTCTTTTTATCTCGTTCAATTAATTCTTTATATGGCTCTAAAACTATCTCCATTTGGTCTAACATCTTTTTAAATATCTCTGATACTGTTACATCTTTATTTTTATATTTATAAGTATCTGGAAATAAATATCCTTCAAGTGGATAATAGATATCTTTATTTTTAATATCATCCGTTATAAACCAATAGTCTTCAATTAAACTATCTAAATACTTCGTATCTTTGACTTGATTTAATACATCTTCCTCTTTATTATTAGTATTATTTTCTATAACTTTAGCTATTTCTCGGTAATTAATTCCTTCTTTAAAAGTAATTGTAATCTCTTCTTCATTTAAGATATTTCCATCTCTAATAACTTTAACAATTTCTTTTAAACTCATATTTTCTTTTAATTTATATTTACCTGCTTTTAAATCATTTACTTTATTAAGTTTTAAATAGAAAACAAAGAAATCTTTATTTTTAATTAAATTATTTTCTTTTAAAATTTTACCTATCTCCATACTTGATGTACCACTTGCAATTACAACTTCTTTTTCTTCATTACTTTTGCTTACAGGACTTATAAGAGAATGATAAAGAATAATCATTGTTACAACTAGAAACAGGATTATAAAGCAAGCAATTAGTGAAACTTTTCGAAATGTTTTCATTCTACTACTTCCTTTTTATTCTTCGTTATTTGAGTTTTTAATTTCATCTTGTAAAGATGATAAAATTGATTCAATAACTCTCCATTCTTTATCAGTTTCAATAGGAAGTAACTCCATAGGAGTTCCATCATTATCAGTATCAGGTTTAAAAATTGATGCATAAACTTGAATATTACCATCTTTATCTTTGGTATTATCCGTATAAACTATATAACTTTTCTTTGTTTCATCACTATCAAAAGTAAATAAAACATCGCAAGTTATTTCTTTCCCTTCATCATTAATTACTGTAAAACTATTTTTTTCATTATCTTTCATATTAACTATCTTTCCTTTCTATTCAAATATGATTGCAATATCACAACACTTGCAACTAAATCAACATGTTTTTTTCTGTTTTTCCTTGACATATCAGAATCAATTAAAACATCATTACTAATTTTAGATGTTAATCTCTCATCTTCAAGAATTACTTCTAAATGGAACCTCTCTTCCATTTTTGCTTTGAAGTCTAAAACAACTTTCGCCATTTCACTTAAGGAATTATCCATATTTTTAGGAAATCCAATAACAATTTTCTCGATATGTTCTTCTTTAATTATCTTAGCTAACTCGTCTAATAGATAATTATAATCTTCATTATGTCTAAGTGTTTTATAAAAACTTGCTATTATTCCATTTGACTTACTAATTCCAAGTGTCTTCGTTCCTAAATCAAGTCCTAAATAAGTCATTTCATCACTTCCTTTATATCATATCATTTTTTTTAAAATTAAACAACTATATTTCTAAATATTCTTTAACACTCATTTTTATGGCTTCAATATATTTATCTTTTTCGGTTAATAAAATATTTAAATTAGTACTACTATTTATATAACCAAGTTCTAAAAGATAACTTTCAACTCCTTGATTACTATTATAGTAAGGATTCCAATCGTCTTCAGGGTTTCTTGAATCAACGTAAGCACCTGTTACTACTCCCCCGGTTTCTCTAATTATAAAGTAATAAGTTGAATCAGTTGTTGCTTTTTCATATGGAGTATATCCCTTTTTATCAGCTTCTTTTTTAATTACGTCTAAATCACTTTGTTTAAGAGTTCTCATATAAACTCCACTTGCAACTCGATTTGAAACATTTTTAGAAAAACCAGTGCTTGTCGCATCAACAATATTTTGGGCAACTTTACTTGCAAAACTTGTGTTAGCATGATTTGGAACATATACCTCAACTCCACCAGCCCCAACATTATAAACGGCTGAATTTTGATGAATTGATAAAAGTAATTTGGCTTTTGCAATGTATGCTGTGCTTACTCGACTTCCATCGCCATAATTTGGAATACTCTCATCACTTTCTCTTGTTAACTTAACTTTTAAACCTAGTTTCTCTAATTCTTCTTTAAGTTTTAGAGCATAATCAAGGTTAATCTGACTTTCATAATGACCATTTTTATTAGCACCGACATCCCGTCCTCCATGCCCTGGGTCAATTACAATGTCATAAATATCATTAGGTAACTTAACATTCTTAGTATCTAAACTTAAATAATTCATGTCTTTATATTTATTAAATAAAATATTAATTTCTTTATTTTCATTATCTTTAGTAACTGTATAATAATTTATATCTTCCATTTCACTTTCATTTACTAAAGTATAATATTTAATATTATCACCACTCCCACTTTTAAGTAAAATAGTATAACTTCCAATTGGTATTTTTTCTAAGTTAATTCCTTCATTAATTAAATTAGTAGTTTTAAAGTTAGTAACTCCACTTCCCTCATTTAAAACTAAATCATAGTATGATTCTTCATCTTTATTTTTAAATACTAAAGTTAAATCAGGAATATTCCCATCAACATCTCCTTCTAAGTTAAAGAATCTTCCATAAGTTGTATAACTTGTAATTCTTGCTTCCCCACTTACTAATTCACTTAATTTATCAAGTTCACTTGGTTCAATGATTACTTCATTTTTTGAACATCCAATAAACAAAGGTGTCAAAATAATAAATGCTATAATTAAAATTATATTTTTTCTCATATCAACCTACCTACTTTAAGTATACTACATTTTTCTTAAAAAAGATAGTTGTTAACTTACTATTTTTTCTAAAATTTCCATAAATTCTTTAGGCGGCTCACATTGAAACTCTAAAAGTTCATTTGTTCTTGGATGATGAAATCTAATTTTATAAGAATGTAATAATTGTCCAAAGTTATTATCAATTACTTTATTTGAGTAAACTGGGTCATTTATAACAGGATGATTAATATATTTCATATGAACTCTTATTTGATGAGTCCTTCCAGTTTCTAGTTTACATTCAATTAAAGTATAATTAGAATATCTTTTTAAAACTTTAAAATGAGTAATTGCTTTTTTACTATTAATACTTGTAACACACATTCTTTCTCTATTTTTAGGGTCTCTTCCAATTGGAGCATCAATCGTTCCTGTTTCATGATTAAAAGTTCCTTCAACTAAAGCAATATAATAGCGTTCAACCTCTTTTTCTTGAATCATTTTAGATAGTTTTTCATGAGTATAATCATTTTTAGCAACTAACATCAAGCCACTGGTATCTTTATCAAGCCTATGAACTATCCCTGGTCTATCACCATTATCGCTTAAATCGACTTTTCCTACTAAAGCATTAACTAAGGTATCTTCATAATTTCCTGGTGCTGGATGAACAACTAAACCAGATTGTTTATTAATAACCATTAAATCAGCATCTTCATAAATAATATCAATAGGAATATCACTTGGTTTTATTTCATGACTCTCTTTTATATCTTCTATTTTTATAATATCTCCATTTTCTACCTTATAATTATTATTAACTTCTTTATTATTTACAAGTATCTTTTTATCTTTAATTAACTTTTGAATTTTACTTCTTGTTAATTCTGTTTTTAAACTTAAATATTTATCAATTCTAATATTATCGTCCTCTACTTTTATTTCCATAAATTTCCTTTCTAATAACTTCAATTATTATTAAACCAACTCCAATTACTATAAAACTATCTGCTATATTAAAAATTGGATAATTATAACCAAATATCTTAAAATCTAAAAAATCTCTAACTCCATTATAAATAATTCTATCATATAAATTACCACTTATTCCCCCAATTAATAAACTATAATAAATTACTTTATAATTAGTTAATTTTTCTTTAAAGATATAATATATTAAAAATATTAATACTAAAATACCTAATATAATTAATAATATTTGTTTACCTTCTAAAATACTAAAAGCTGCACCATCATTTATAACATAAGTTAAACTAAAGAAATTAGGTATTAATATAATACTTTCATATAATTTTAAATTACTTTTAATAATTATTTTACTTACAATATCTATAATAAATAAAATTAAACTAATAACTAAAACTTTCTTTTTCATATAATCACGTACCTATTTTATCATGTATATAAAAAAAAAGAAATATAAAAAGAATAAATAATTAGATTATCTATTCTTTGTTTTGTTTAGGTAAACCTACTTCATAGGCTGTTTCAGGACTCACACCATCTCCTCCTGTTATTATTACTTCTGATTTTAAAAATATTGATGGCCTGATGGCATATTGACTAGATGGAGAATAATAACTATCATTCCCAATTAAAGTGATTGCTTTTATCTTTTCTTCGCTATAACTCTCTGGTTTATATGGTGTCAACAGCCAAAATATATTTGTCAAATTATCATCTTGTAAATCAACAAGTTGAACTGAAAACATTTCTCCTATTCTTGGAAGTCCTACTAACCCACTCCAAGTATTTGATGTTTTTACACATTCCTTTGTAGTTTGAGATGTATTAGATACATTGCATATTGTATTTTTGTAACTTTCATATTTATCTTGTTCTAAATAATATGTTCCAGTAGTTATATACTGTTTCAAATTATCTGTTAACCAAGTATTATTCAAATAGTAACCTACATAATCATCATTATTACTTGTAACTGAATTTTTCCAATAAATGGTGCTTCCAAATTTTTTAGTTATAATCTCATCATTATCTTTTATATAATCATTACTTGTTAGCTTTACTATATCATTTTCTATATCTACTATGCGATAAACATTATTATCAACATTAATGTATTCGCCACTTACCCTTGTATTTACTTTTTCTCCTACCATACCTTTTTCTATATCACCAACTAACAAATATGGATTTTCCTTACTACCATCTCCTTTATTTGATTTAATTCCTGATTTTAAAATTATAGATGGGCGAATTCCATACGAATTATGTGAAGAAGCTCTTGATAAACCTTTAGCATCGACTAAAAATACAAGTGATGGGATTGATGAGGCTGGTGTTATTAATGACCAATAATAACCTATATTTAAATATCCACTTGAAGGTGTATTTAATATTTTATAACTTTGATAATATTCATAAGCACTTAATAATCCAACAACATCTTGCACTACCTCTTGATTTTCTAATGTTTCTGGTTTTTGAACAGGTGGGCCGGAATCATTTTTAGTTTCATCTAACGTTGCATTCCAATTCGCATTTTGAACTATTATATTTTCATAATTATATAAGGTACTCAAGAAATCTTCATTTAACCATTGACGTACCCAGGAATTTTCAAAAGTAGGGTTTTTACCATATGCAGGAGTAGGTCCCCAAGAAAATGATGCAATTTCATCTTGCGTTACTAATTTCACTGAACCATCTGGATTTATGGCTGTTATTCTCCATAGTTTTCCTGAATACCAAACATAGTTAAAATTAATTGTTTTATTATCTCCAGATAAATAAATGGTTCCATCTTCATCTTCTATTGAATTATTTTCATCTAATTTGGCAGTTATAACATCATATAAAGGGGCCTCTTTATCTAAATTTTGATTTCCTTCAACTATTACTTTGGCTTTAAATTCTTTATTCATATAAGTAATATCAGCAGTTTCCATAAGCCATACCTTAACATGATATTCACTTGTTTCTCCTACTTTTAATTTACCATTATTTTCTATATATTTATCATCATTTAATACTTTAGGTTCAGAATAACCTTTATTATCTTTATTTACTATATATTTTATAACTGTTTTAAATTCAGGTTCAGTAGATAACTCTTCTATATAAACATTATAATTAGCAACTAAGTTACCTGTATTTTTTACTTGGAATACTAATTCTTGTTCTAAAGATTCTCCTTCTTCATCAGTCATAGGATACATATTAGTTAAATTTAAAAACTGAGTTTCCGAATCTACAAATGTAACCTCTAATGTACCTACATTAATAACATAATTATTACTTGATTCTTTAGTATACATTAAATAAGCATAACTAGAACCTAGTATAAGTATTAAACTTAATGTTATTATCGTTATTAATAAATTTCTTTTATTATTCATATATTTTTAACTCCTATTATATTTATATTTTAACACATCGTGTCCCGTTTTACAAATCATATTTAAAAAGACATATAAAACCCTGGTATTATTCTACCAGTTTTATATGTCGAAAATTATCATTTATTGCAATTTTATTTAGATGATTTTTTGATACGCCCC
>CANRIE010000024.1 GCA_947630585.1 uncultured Bacilli bacterium
CATTTGACATTGAAGAATATAAAAAGTGGTACTCTAATAGGAATAGTTAGAGCAACACTTTAGGCGAGTTGAGGTAATATTTTAGAAGAAAATGATAAAGTGGTCTTAAAAGTTGGAGCGTTTGTTTTAGCAGATGCTTCACAAGAATTTTTAAATACTAAAGTAATATCTATATTTGGAAATAATAGTAAAGCAAAAATAATTGGCTATGTTGCAACGGGTTTTGCTATTCTTTTACTAACAATTATTTTAACATCTATAATATTTAATCATTTAGAAACTTTATTTGATAATATCAACAAAGGAGAAACTCCTTTTACTTTAGAAAATGTTAGTTTAATAAAAAAGATTGCTTGGAAAATGATTATAATAATTATAATGAGTAATATTGGTGCTAGTATGTTTGAATTGTTATTAAATGCAAAACTAAAAATGGAATTTAAAACTTATGATGTTGTAGAAATATTATTCTTATTTAGTTTATCGTATATATTTGAATACGGAAGATTATTAGGACTTGAAACTAAAGGCCAAATGTATGATGATAGTAAAGATAAAGGTTAGTAATTTATATGAGCAAACGATAGATAAAGTTTGCTTTTTCGTGTTATAATATTATTGAATTGGTGGTGAATAGACATGAAAAAGGTTTATGCTTGTATAGATTTAAAAAGTTTTTATGCTTCAGTTGAATGTGTTGAAAGAAATCTTAATCCTTTAACAACAAATTTAGTTGTTGCAGATGAAACTAGAACTGAAAAAACAGTTTGTTTAGCTGTTACACCATCATTAAAACAATATGGATTATCTGGTCGTTCTAGGTTGTATGAAGTTGTTCAAAAAGTAAGAGATATAAATCAACAAAGAAAACGTAGAATAAAAGGTAATTTTACTGATAAGTCATATGATGATATTAAGTTAAAAAACGATCCAACACTAGAACTTGATTATATAATTGCAACCCCAAGAATGCGTTATTATATGGAATATAGTAATAAAGTGTATAACATTTATTTAAAATATCTTGCTCCCGAAGATATATATGTATATTCAATAGATGAGGTTTTTATGGATATCACTAATTATTTGAATATGTATAAAATGAAACCAAGAGAATTAGTTACTATGATAATTCAGGATGTATATAAAACAACAGGAATTACAGCAACAGGTGGCATAGGAACTAATATGTATTTAGCCAAAATTGCTATGGATATAGTTGCAAAGCATGTTCAAGAAGATGAAAATGGAGTAAGAATTGCTGGATTAGATGAAATAACTTATAGAAAAAAATTGTGGAATCATAAACCTTTAACAGATTTTTGGAGAGTTGGAGAAGGTATTGCTAAAAAACTAGAAGAAAATGGAATACATACAATGGGAGATATAGCTTTATGTTCAATCCAAGATGAAAATAGACTATTTAAATTATTTGGTGTAAATGCAGAATTGTTAATCGACCATGCTTGGGGATACGAGCCAGTAACAATTGAAGATGTAAAAAAATATAAACCTACTTCAAATAGTTTATCTTCTGGACAAGTTTTACATGAACCATATGATTATAAAAAAACAAAACTGATTGTTAAAGAAATGACAGATTTGCTAACTTTAGATATGGTTGATAAACATTTTGTAACAGACCAAATTGTATTAACAATAGGTTATGATACCTCTAATTTGGAAAATCCTGAAATTGTTAAAAGATATAATGGAGAAATTAAAACGGATTTTTATGGTAGGAAAGTTCCTAAACCTGCACATGGTACGATAAGATTAGATCATCGGACTTCATCAACGAAATTGATTATGGAAGCAGTATTAAAACTATATGATAAAATAATTAATCCAATACTTTTAACAAGGAGAATTAATATTGCAGTATGTAATTTAGTTAATGAAAATAACACTAAAAATGTATATAAACAATTTGATATTTTTTCTAATATTGAAGAAGAAATGTTAAAAAAGGAAAAAGAACTTGAAGATGAAAAAAAAGAGAGAAGTGTTCAAAGAGTTATAATTGATATAAAAAATAAATATGGAAAAAATGCAATACTTAAAGGTATGAATCTTGAAAATGGTGCTACAACAATTGAAAGAAATAGACAGGTAGGTGGACATAAAGAATGAATAAATATGAAAATATAATTAATCTTCAACATTATGAATTAAAGAATCATAAAAGAATGTCTATGGAATCACGAGCGGCTCAATTTTCACCTTTTGCTGCTTTAACTGGTTATTCTGAATCTGTGAAAGAAACATCAAGATTAACTAAAGAAAAAATAATTTTATCAGAAGATATGAAATCAAAATTAAATATGAAATTACAGATAATAGAAGAACATATTAAGGAGTTACCAGAAATAAATATTTTATATTTCATTGAAGATAAGAAAAAGTCTGGTGGCGAATATAAAGAATATACTGGAAAAGTAAGAAGAATAGATAAAATTGAAAAGAAAATAGTTTTTGTTGATAAAACTATAATATCATTATTTGATATTGTTAATATTAAAGCAGATTTCATTAAAGAAGAAATATAATCATATATTAAAGTGAAATATTTTTTATAACTATGTTAATTGAAAATATTATAAAGTTTGAACACTTAAAAACCATTTACCAATTTCTGTTTCCATAAATTTTTCTATATCTTTATATGATTTATGAATTTTTTTTGTTTGTAAAGGATCGTACAAGAAAAATCCATTATCATCATATTCACATATTAATATAGTATGTAGAAAATTATCATTATTTCCTGCAACAATTAATAGTTTTCCTTCATCTAATTTTTCTTTCAATAATTCTGTGTTTATATTGATTCCATTATATACTTTTAAACCAAACTTACTTGCTTTAGAAATATATTCTTTATATTCTTCAATTGCATAGTTAAAAATATACTCTGAAATTGATTTTTTTTCGTTTGAAAAATAATCTTTATTTGAATGATAAAGTTCAGTCTTTAATCCTAATTTTCCTAAGTGAAAAGCTAATGCAGAAAAAGGAGTTCCTGCCATTGCTTTAGATTTATACATTTCATAAAGCCTCATTTCTTCTTCTTTGGTATAGTTGTCTAATAAATTATTAAATTGTAATACCATCATCATACATACAATTGCACAAGTTGGGCCATTTTGCTTATAAGGTTTAATTTCTTTTTTCATATTACTATTTTCCTTTCTATTCAAATACCATATTTTTTCTTCTTTTTTTATATCCTTTTGGAAAATGTATTCAGTATGTTCATTGTTTAATATAATTTCATAAGAATTTAAAGGTATAACAGAAAATATTAATACTATGATAATATCTCCATTATATATTTGACTTTTTACATTTATTAATTTACTAACTTTTATATCGATATTTGTTTCCTCTTTAAATTCTCGAATTAAACAATCATAATAATTTTCATTGTTTTCTAGTTTTCCACCAGGCAAATCCCATAATCCACCATATATTTTTGATATATTTCGTTTTAAAAATAATATTTCTTGTTTTGAATTTTTTAAAATACCATGACAAAATATTTTTGTATTCATTTATTTATACCTCCAAATGATAATTAACATCTCTATTAATTTCTTTTAAAATATTTTCTCTTGCATTTTCACCAATTATACTAACATCATTTTCATCATAATGAAGGCATTGTTTTATTTTTCCTTCACTTGTAACTCTAAGATGTATTTTTTTACATAAATCACATCTCCTTAAACGACAAAGAGAGGGGAAAAATGTTATTATTCTTTTTCCATTAATATAACAATTGTATTCTTCTAATTCATCTATCCTTATGTCAAAGTTAAAGTCTTTTATTAATTCGTCTCGCATTTTTAAATAATTAATATCAGAACTACTATCTATTTCATTTTTTATTAATTCTATTATTTTAATTCTTATTTCATTATCAATACACCATTTTACAAGTTTATAAATATTGTCATAATTATTATCATAAACAGTTGATATTGAAACATTACATCCTAAATTTTTAATTTTTAAAATATTATTTAATATAGTTTTAGAACTTTTTCCAATTGGAGACTTCTTAGATATTTTGTTATCAAAATAATCAAGTCCAACAATAACTCTATCAATCCAACCTTTTTTAATCATATATATTAGCTTATCAATTTCTATGCAATTAGTATTTATACCAACTTTTAGACCATAATCTTCTGATAGCATTTTGCATATATCAAAAATTTGGGGATGTATTAGAGGTTCTCCACCTGTTAATCTCATATGTGTTAAATTAAGAGAATAAGAATTTTCAACAATCGTTTTAATATCATTGATATCTAATTGACTAAATTTTTGGTTTCCTTCATTATGACAATATTCACATTTCATATTACATTTTGATGTAATTGAAATTCTATATTCATTTTTAGGTAACATTTTATTTTAACTCCTTTATTTTAGAATGATTTGGTATTTCAAATTCTTTTGTTATATTTTGAGAAATTCCTTTTTCCATTTTCCATTCAGATGTTAATTCATTTTTTATTATTTGAACATTTTGAATATTGATATCTTGTTTTATAATTTCACAATCAAATATATCTTTTATTCTATTGCCTTCTTTACTACAAAATAGAGCATCTAAACTCATAGAAATGTATGGTATATCACTAAAAATTCCATTACTTAAACTTAATTTACAACATAATGGAGAGTTATAATTTCTTCTTGTATATAATTGTCCATTTTCATCTTCATAGTATTCACAAATATTCATTCCATTGTTTTCAGTCATCTCATAAAAAGATAACCAAATAGGAATATTGATTTTTGGATAACTAATTTTCAATCCATGTCTATACATATTTCCAGCTGTTTCAAAAGTATGTTCAATGGTAAAACCATTATTTGCAAACGATTTAATAACATTACTTAAATTATCGACATCAACATATAAGTCTATATCATGATGATATCTTTCTAATTGTTTATTTGATAAAATATATACCATAAAACCACTTGCATGAAAGTAATTTATTTTATTTAAATTTAAGATTTGATTTATCATAATAAAATAATTTAATAATTCTTTATGATGTTTAGACAATGTATTTTCTTTATTATCTTTTTTCATTTCTTTAATCCATAAATATCTAATACTTGCATACCCATTTTTTTCCTTATAATATTCATCTAACTTATAGAGAATTTGTTTTAAAAAAGTATTTGTAATTTTTTTATCTTCATAATTTTTATTTATATAGAAATTAATTTCATCTAATATTTCTAAATAAGTACCATTAAAATTAATTATTATTTTTTTTATATCTTCGGACAATTTCATATTTTCTTTTTCTAAAATAATTAATAATTCTTTAAAATAATTTAGATTCATTTTATCACATCCTTAATTTATTAATAGAAATTTATGGAAAAGGGTGGGGCATACTTGTTAGTTTTTCATTATACTTTAAGTTTAATTTTTTTGGAACTTCCCAATATCTTTTAGCATTTAATCTTGGATATATATGACTTTTATGCATATCAATTAATCCAGGTGCAATGACTTTTGCAACTTTTATACCAGTATTTTTAATATCAGATGTTGTAACTTCTTTATAATAAACATTAATACCTAATTCTTCCATATTTTTAATTAGTTCGTTAAAAGTTATTTTCTGTTCAACATAATCAATTGCTTCACTATCGAATAATAAAGATTCAAACATTTCCTTTTGATAATATAGACAATGTTCGTGTAAAGCGGTTATTTTATTTGGATCAGTAACTCTAGTATCCATAATGTTTTTGGTATAAAAATAAGTAAATAGACTTTCTTTAATTGCTTTATTTATTGCAACCTCAGAATCTAAGTTAGCAGATGCCCCAATTCCATAGTGAGTTTTTTTTCCAGTTCCAGTCCACACTATTGATAAATAAACGGAAACATTTATATCAGTATATAATTTATATAATTTTATATTATAATCATTCATAACTTTTTTTATAAATGATTTAGATTTTCCTTTTATTGAGTTTAACTTAATTTCTGGAGGATTTAATCTTTGCATAAAGTTAATCATTAAAGCATCTCGTTCTATTAATTCTAATAAACCACTTGTAATACAATCTTTAATTGATGTGCCAGCAGCCATTCCAGTTGATGTATTTTCTCCAACACTCTTATTAATTTCATAAGGCATATATATAAGGCTAGCTGGCCAATACATCCAATTAAGATTTTTATTAACAGGTAATATTTTAGTCCATTCTATTTCATCTTTTTTTGGATTTAAAAATTGTTCCATTTTTTTATATTGTTCATCTGTATAAATGAAGAAGTCCTTAAAAATTCTATCTTTTTCTAAGTCGTTTAATTTGGATATTTTTAATTCATTTTTTGGAATGTATGACATACAATATCTTTCTAGTGCCTCTGATAAGCATCCCATAATTGCATATTCTTTTTTTCTATTAACTCCTAAACCACCACTTGAAATTTCTCTTTTTAAATCAAACAGAGTAGTTGCATTAGCAGTTAAGCATTGATACATATATAATCCATATTTTTTCAATTCGTTTCGTTCTAAAATAGCATTTACTATTCCAAATTTATCACTAAAAATTTCAGATAATCCTTTATTTTTATTATTTATCAATTTAAAGATAGTTTTATCATTTAGTATTAATTTATTTTTCATCTTTCTCACCTGGAACTTTAATAATTTTATGTTTAATTATTTCACCTTTATTAGTTATTTCTAATACTTCATTATTGCCTAATAAATCATAGTATTTGTTAATTAATTTTGTTACCATTCTTTTATTAAAATTCTTATAATTTTTAATAGAATAAATACTAGATGATGTTAGTCTTTTAATGAAAGAACGTTCATCAAAATTTTTATTAATAATAGGGCCAATCATATATGAGTGCTTAATTTTTGAAATTAAAATTCCTTTTTCAAGTCTTTTGTTTTTTATAATGAAATCTTTATAAAATAAATAATTTATTTTTTCCATATTATCTTATCAACCTTCTAACTTTATCTTTCTTTTCTTTTAATTTATTATTATCTAAATATTCATTAGCTTTATAATTGAAGTATTCTAAATTATCTATTAATTCATCTTTTTTATCTTTTAAATTATTGATTGATAAAAACCATGTTCCAATTAAAGTATCCATGAATTTTTCAATTTCTTCATATGTTTTTCTTTGCTTTGTATTTGATAATGGATCGCATATAATAAATGAGTTTTCATCATATCCACATATTAATATTGCGTGCAAATCATATCCAAGACTACCAGCAACAATTAATAATTTTCCTTCCTCTAACTGTTCTTTTAATAATTGTGAATTAATATTAACCCCATTTGAAACTTTTGCTCCTTTTTTCTTAGCTTTATCAACATATTCTTTATATTCATTAACAGCTAATTCAAATAGGTAATTTGATATATAATATTTATCGTTATTAAACATGGTATTATCTTTGTGAAATAATTCAACTTCAAATCCTTTTTCAGCTAAAACCATTGCAAGAGTTGAAAATGGAGTACCATCCATATATTTTGATTGATACATTCCATATAATTTTTTTTCTTCTTCTTCTGTAATATTATCTAATAGTCCATTATATTGTAACACCATCATCATACAAACAATTGTGCAAGTATATCCAGTTTGTTTATAAGGTTTTATGTTCTTTTCCATATGTAATTTTCTTTTTACTTTTAATTTTTCTAAACTTTCAATTATTAAGTCATTTGAAAATTCATAAATATATCCATCATTTTTTAATATTCCTTCAGTATCAAGATATTCAAGAATTTTCTTTCTTAAAAGAAACCCTGAAATTCCTATTAAATTACAAGCAATTAATTTTTCATCTAAATTATCATAAAGAATTAAATCATTCATTGCTTTTCTTTCGGGATTTTCCAAAGTAAAATAAAAATGTGCGGTTTTATATGAATCTGGTATTGTTAATTGTTTAATTATTTTTAATAAAGTATTTGTATCTTGGAAAAACATATTATTAAATTGCTTTTTTAATCTTGAATTGAATATTACCTCATCATTTGCATGGTATTTTTCTTTCAAGTATTCTTTATATTCATTTGCCTTGTTTATATCTGTTTTTAATAAATATATATAATATAAGTGTTCTTTTTTATATGTAGCAAAAAATGTTTCACTAGGTGGTGTAATGAGCATAAATTTTGAAGTATTTTTATCAAAATATTCATTATTTACAGGTATTTTATCTAAATTATATTCTAAATTCTTTTTTATAGCTCCAGACATTACTAAAGTTGCTTCATCCACTTGACACATAGTTTTATATATTTTTATTAAGTCATCTATTTCACTAGGTGATAATTCTACAGCATAATTTCTAATAATTTGTAAATATGCTGGTTCTAATAGTTCCTCATAAAATAGATTATGCCAATTCCATCTTTCAATTAATCTTTCTAAAAAAACAGATGGACTATTAATTTTTTCAATATTCATTAATTTAGATATCTTGGTATTAGTTTCAGCAAAATATCTATTTGCATTTAATAATTGATTCTCTAATATTTCATCAATATTTTCTTTTATTTCATTTGGAATTATCTTACTTTTTAAATTTTTCATTTTAATTTTCCCCCTTATTTTATAGTGCAGGGTTGCTATATATTATAATTACAATATATAGCAACCATTTTATTCTATACACTATATAGTACATTAGGCAGTACAAATCATATCAAATTTTCTGTCGAATTTTTTTAATATACGTCTCATAATTTCACCTCCTCGATATGGTATCGTAAAATGTTATAACATCCATAATACCAATTATATATTTAATGATTTTAGTATGTATTAATACTTATCATTATGGTGCAATAATAATTATATTTGTGTATTTTATTGTGTATTTTATATTGAAATATAAATTTCAATTTATTATATAAAAAAAGGCGCAACAAACTTAAAAGTTTGTTGCACCATTAAATAACATATATTTTTTCTCAATTAAAGATAAAAGACATTTTTTTAGTAACAAATTTACCATTTCAATTACCTTCTTTCCCCTTGATTACCAATACTATACACTAAAAAATAAAAGATTGCAATACTTTTCTTGATTTTTTCAATTTTTTATTAATTCTCAATGTAAATGCAACTTTTATAGAATCAATTGCATTTACTTTGAGAATACTATTTGCATTT
>CANRIE010000025.1 GCA_947630585.1 uncultured Bacilli bacterium
ACAATTTAAGAAGATTAATTAGTGTAAAGTTAAACGATGACTAAAATATGAAAAAGGGGGTTTTGTCGCCACCCCCTAAACCTAATAATTCATCTGATGATACTTTAAATATTTTAGAAAGTTCAATGACTTGTTCAGCAGTTGGACTAGTTTCTCCTAATTCCCAATTAGAAATAGTTTGTCTTGCGCAGCCCATAAATTCTGCTAATTCTTCTTGCGATAATTTAGCCTTTTTCCGAAATTTAACGATATTTTCACCTAACATTTTTTCTCCTTTCACCAAATATTTTATCTTTAAAATCCTTTAATTACTAGCAAATATTTTAGGCATTTTAGATAAATTATTTGACATTTAAGAGATTATTAGGTTACTTTTTACTTTTATTTTTATCTAAATCAAAAACTTTATCAACCATTTTACAAACATTTTCAGAATGCGTTACAATAATTACACATTTATTTTCTTTATGTGCTAAATCTTTAAAAATTTCTAAAATTTCATTTTCTGTTTGTTTATCTAAGTTACCTGTTGGTTCATCAGCAATTATCATTTTTGGGTTATATGATAGGCTTCTTGCAATTGCTACTCTTTGTTGTTCACCACCTGATAATCTTAAAACTTTTCTCTCAGCATAACTTCCTTTTAAACCAACTTTTTCCATTAATTTAATTGCTCGCTCTTTTTTAGTTTTACTTTTATCGCCATTGATATCCATTGATAAAATAATATTTTCGGATGTTGTCATGTAAGGTAGTAAATTATAACTTTGGAAAACTATTCCTATTTCTTGACTTCGATATTTATCTAAATTCATATCTTTTAAATTTTTCCCGTCAAAGATAATTTCTCCTTCCGTTGCTCTTTCAAGTCCACTTATCAAGGATAAAAGGGTTGTTTTGCCACTCCCACTTCGACCTTTAATAGCATAGATTTTTCCAAGTTCAAAATCAAAACTTACATCTTTTAAAGCGTACTCCCCATCTTCTGCATCACTATAACGATAACTAGCATTAATAACTCTAAGTAATATATCTTTCTTTTCCATTATGACCTCTCTTTCAATATTGTAAGTGGTGAAAATCTTTGAATACTTATCATCGATGCTATCGAACTTACTATTACTAATATGAGTCCGATTCCAAGTAATTCAAGAATGACTACTAAGTCAACAACAGCATTAATTTTCGAATAAGCTTGAATTGTTGGTACTCCTCGTCCTTTCATCATAAGCTTACCATCTCCTGGTCCATGACCTCCAAAGTTTTTATTAATTTCTTCACTTTGATTATCACTATTTTTAATTTCACTTGCAAGTAGGGAATTACTTACTCCTTTTGATGTAATTGCTCCTAAAGTTGCTCCAAGTAATAAAGCAACAATTGCTACAATCATTAATTCCGATACAAATTGCATTGTTAATTTTAATTTACTAACGCCAATTGTTCTTAATACTCCAATTTCATATTTTCTTTCCCGAATATTAATCATATTAATTACAAATAAAACTACTCCACCTATAATTAAAGTTATAACTAAAAACGTTGTTGCAAATGAATTAACATTTTTAACACTAGAAACAGAACTTGATGCAACCTCTTCATTAGTTTCTAATATATAATTTTCATCTAATCCTTTATCATAAAATTCATCTTGTAATTTAGATACATCAGAATAAGAATTAACAATAAAAGTTGGATTTAAATTTCCTTTAACATTATCATTTACAATTTTACTTATATTGCTACTATTAGTAATTATAGTATTAGCAGATCCTGAAAACATTTTTATTTCTTGACTATCCTCTTCATTTTCTTTAAAAATACCAATAATTTGATATTCAAATGTTTTATTATCTGTACTTATTAAAGTAATTTTATCATTTAATTTTAAGTTGTTATAACTTGCAAGTTCTGAATTTATGAATACATAATTACCATCAAATGCTATATCCCAAGCGTTATCTGAAACATCTTCCATTGTATAAGTTCCATTTATAAACTCACTCATGGCATCAAGACTACTATATCCCATCAATGTAAAATCACTTTGATTTTCCAGATTACCTCCCCTTTTTCCAAAGCCTAAATTATCTTCCATCTCAGCTTTTTCAATATTACTACCATTCATATTAACACTATAAGTATAATAGTAACTTGCTACATATTTACTATCAGCAAAAGATTCTATATCAGAAATTGTATAAGTTTGAATATTATTAAATTTTTCTTTAACTGAATCTCGTCCTCCATTTTCTCCAATATTAAAATCTTTCATCATGCCTTCCCGATTAAATCCAATAGTTACCTCTTTATTATAAGCATTCATATAAGAATCAATCAAATCAGAAGCTGTATTCTTAATTGCTAACGTTATTGTTGCTGCCATAGCAATTATTAATATAATGATTCCAATTAAAATATTTCTACCTTTATTTCTTGTAATTGAAATCCATGCATTCTTTAAAATATACATATTATCACCCTTTCCGTAAAATCTTAGCAAACTTTTGTGAATAAATTATGAAATAAATATGTTATTTTAAAAAACGATTAGCCTAAACTAATCATTTTAAAATTTCATTATTATAAATAAAATCAACTATATTAACATTATTAATACCATCTATGTTCTTTTGAAATATTAAATCTGCAACAAATAAATACCTTGGATACATCTCTTTAATTTCATAAAAAGGTTTGTATTCTCTCTCTTCGGTTTTCTTATCATCAATATTTTTTGTAACTTGAATATAAAAGTATTCATCATTTCCTTTTCTTGCTATAAAATCACACTCTAAATTACCAATTTTTCCAACACTTAATTTATAATTTTTACTTTTTAAATATGAAAACAAAACATTTTCTAAAACTGGGCCATAATTAATTCTATTATCAGTATTTAAAGCAAAATAAATACTTAAATCTGCTAAATAATATTTTTTATCTCCTTCTAATACCTTTTTAGATTTTAAATCAAATAATTCACATGGATAAAGTATCTTAGCATTTTCTAATATTTCTATATAATTTTTAATAGTTCTTCTATCAACATTGATTTTTTCAGATTTCATTAAATAGTCATATATACTGCCAATAGATATTATATTACCAAAATTATTAACTACAAATTTTTCTATTACTTCAAATAAGCCTTTATCTTTAATTTTTTTATGATTTTTAATATCTTTTTCAAAGATTTGTTCAATTACATTCTTCGTGTATAATAATTTATCTTCATAATTATCATATTTTAAAGAACCTGGAAATCCTCCATCTCTTATAAATTCTTCAAACTCTTTATATATATTATTGTTAACCTCTTTACCTAAAAACTTTTTCATATCAACATATTCATAAAAATTTAAAGGCAACATTTCTATTTCTATATAACGCCCTGTAAGTTTAGTTGCTAACTCACCTGATAATAAATAAGAATTAGAACCCGTTAAGAAAATAGAATAATTTTCAGTTTCTCTATAAGAATTAATTAAAGTTTCAAATCCTTCAACATTTTCAACCTCATCTATAATTAAATATTTAAAATCTTTATCTTTAATCATACTATCAATTATTTTTTCTAGTTCAGGTGGAGTTTTAATATCTTTATATTCTTTTCTATCTAACTCAATATTAATAATATCTTTATCTTTAATTCCTTTTTCTTTTAATTCTTCAATCACAGTTTTTAATAAATAAGATTTACCACATCTTCTAATACCTGTAATAACTTTTATCATCGTATCATCATAAAAACCTCTTATTTTACTTAAATAATCTTCTCTTTTATATAATTTTTCCATGTCATCACCTATTTAATTATATTATAAATATATCCAAAAATCAATAGTTATCACCCATTTTTAATGCGTGATATATAAAAATTGGTCGATAACTCATATTTTCTGTTTTTAAATTATCTTGATTAAAATTAAAAAACATAGTACAATATCTAATCAAATGAGGGATACTTATGAATATACTAACCAAAATAATTAATAAACTTAAAGTAAAAAAAGTAGTTTCAGAAGAACAAAGTATAGTTTCATTAGATAGTAAAATTATCTATTTACCTGATTATCAAGATTTAACTCTTGAAGATAAAATAAAAGTAGATAATTATAAAAAAGAAATAAACATTAATAACTTTGATACTTTAATTAATTATACTAATGAATTAAGAGAAAAAGGTAAAAACGAAACCGGGTTATTAATAAATTTTTTATATGAATTAGAACAAGTTTTAGAATCTTTAACAATCAAAAAAGATTTAGGAAAAGAAATAAAAATTAACCAATATGAATTAGTTGATTATGAAATAAAACTTGCTAAAATTATTTCATTAAATAATATCTTAAAAGAAAAAAGAAAAGAATTGGAATTAAGATTATTAGGATTATTAAAATATAAAGAAGAATATCAAAAACATAATTTAAAACATAACATTGAATATTTAGGAATCTTCGGAAGAGATAAAAAATTAAAACGTGAAATGGAAGAAAGAGGCTTAAGAAATTTAGAAAATACATTAAGAGTTGCTATTATTGCTTTAGATTCTAACTTAGAAATAAGTCGTAATTCAATAGAAAAAGCTAATAATTTAATAACTGATTTAAAAACTTATGAAAGTAAAAAAATCAACTATTATTCTATAAGAGATACTAAATTTTATGATAAATTAAGTTTTTATAAAGCCACAAATGAATTAATATTTGAAAATAAATTAAAAGGAATTGAAGATTTAGATATAATAATGCGTGATAATCATTTAAGTTATAATGATATTATACCTTTTAAACTTGCTTATGTTGAATTACAAATTGATTTAGAAAAAGATAAATATAAAGATAAATTTATAAATTATTTTAAAAATCAATATAATGAAATTTTAAATACTCCTAATACTTTAGATAATGTTAATAACCTTATAAAAAAAATAAATGAATTATTGGTAATTCAAGAATTATATCAAGAAGATATTAGTAAATATTTAAGAAATAAGTTATATGAAATGAAGTTTTTTCTTTTAAGTAAGAAATTTATAAGTGATGCTAAGATTGAATATACAACTTATGAAGAGAAAAAATACTATTTAGATATAATAAAAAATGAATATAAACAATTTAGAAAATTAAATTCAGATACAGCAAAGTTTATTAAAGATAATATTGAATGGTTGTTAAAAAATAATTCATTAAGTAATATATTATTAAAAACACATCCTAATTATCTAAAAATAATATTATTAGTAAATTATCCTTCTTATTTTAAAGAATTTTTTGATAGTTATATTGAAAGTAGTAAAGCAAGATGGTTTGATATAGAATATGATAGTAATTTAGGTAATAACAGAAGTTTAATTATTGATAATAAATCTAAAGAATATCTTTTAAAAAATCATAAAAATATAAAATTAGATAAACAAAAAATAGATGGGAATTGGTATTATAGACCTAAATATGATTTTCTTAGTGATT
Source organism: uncultured Bacilli bacterium (assembly GCA_947630585.1). Lineage (GTDB taxonomy): Bacteria > Bacillota_I > Bacilli_A > RF39 > UBA660 > RUG591. Next base: position 5,475 of record CANRIE010000025.1, read on the forward strand.
TTAACTTATATAGACGCTTTGCCTTAGATATAATTTATACTTGCAAGAAATATATATTAATTGATGATTTAATAACTATTAAAAATGATACTTTAACTTTTGCCGAAGGAATTACTAAAATTACTTTTAATCATATGAGTTATCAAAGTAAAAAATTAATTAAACATATTAAATTTCCTGAGTCTTTAAGAGAAATAGGAGACTTTGCATTTGAAGGTTTCAAAAATTTAGAGGAAGTGAATTGTCCTCCATTATTAGAAGTAATTGATTTCAATGCTTTTGAAAATTGCTTAAGCCTAAAAAAAATCACATTTAATAGTAAATTAAAAGTAATAGGATCTGAAGCTTTTTCCAATTGTTATAGTTTAAGAAAAGTTGTTTTTCCATCATCACTAGAAATTATTGGATGTCGTGCTTTTGATTATTGTCCAAAATTAAAAAGTATAATTTTTGAAGGAGCACATCCTAAAAAAATACTTGAAAGAACATTTTTTATGACCGATGCAAATTTTGATGATATCGTTTGGCAAAGTGAATTAGAAGAAATTGATGAAAATGCTTTTAATGAAAACATAGAAAACGATATCATAGATAATTATGAAAAATTACCTAAAACTTTAAAAAGAATTGCTAACTTTAAAATAGAAAATGGTGATTTAAAAGAAGATGAAGAAAAAGTAAAAAAATTAATATAGATTTTTAACAAATTAAAAGATTAGCATCTTTAAACTAATCCTAATTATTTATTCCATATCTAAATTCTTTTTATTTATACAAAATACGGCATATAATGGAACTGATTTAATGTTGTTTTTAAAACCAAAATTTTTTTCTGAAACTCTTATTCCATATTTTGGTTTATATTCTTTGATATAGTTGTTTAAACTCTTAGATTTAGTATGAATACTAGTCTTTACTTCTAAAGGAATAATCAAGCCATTTTCCGATTGTAATATAAAAGCAATTTTACTATCAAAATCATTCTTCCAATAATTCAAATTTAAGTCACTGGAATTAAGAGAACTAGCAACATAATTTTCAGTTAACATTCCTAGCATTGTTTCATTAACAGCATCACGATTTTTAATTAAATAAATAGGAAATTCACTTAAATTAGTAAGTAATCCTACATCATTCATATAAAGTTTAAATGAATCTAATTCTTGATACATCTTTAATGGCACTCCTATTTTAGTTTTTATACATTTATTAACAATACCTGCATTAACTAACCAATCAATAGAATCACCAAATATCGTGCTTGTCCCACCTTTTTGAACCAATTTGTATTGAAATTTTTTATTATCTTTAGCAAGTTGCACAGGAACTGAATCAAAAGTTGCAATTATTTTATTAGCATCACCTGGTTCACTATACTTTGTTATATCATTTCTATATGATTCAATAATGGCTTTTTGATAATCAATAGCCGTTACTAAAGAATTAGAATTAATATATTCTTGAACAACTTCTGGCATACCACCAATAGCTAAATAATCATGATATAAGTTTAAGGCTTTTTCATGTAATAGGGTTGGCATAGCACTATTTAAATTATAACATTCTCTAATTTTATCTATTAATAATTCATTATTAGTATTAATTAAAAATTCTTCAAATGATAATGGATAAATTGTTAAAAAATCTACTTTGCCAACGGGAAAAGAAAATTCTTTTTTATTAATATGAACTCCAAGTAAAGAACCAGCTCCAATTACATAATATTCTTTAGCATCTTCTTCAAAATATTTTAAAGATGTTAATACTCTAGTATTTTTTTGAATTTCATCAAAAAATATTAAAGTATTATCTTTATCAATCTTTTTATTAAAAGCTATTTCTAAATTTTCTATTATATATTTTGGAGTAATATTTTCATCTATCATTTTACTAATTATATTATTAGTTTCAAAATTAACATAAATAATATCTTTAAAGTATCTATTTGCAAATTCTTTTACCAAATAAGTTTTTCCAACTTGTCTTGCTCCATATAGCAATAATGGTTTTCGATTTTTTTTATTTTTCCATTTAACTAACTCATTCATTGCTTTTCTTTCCATAATAACTCACCTATATATAATATACACCCTAACTCCAAAAAAATCAATATTTTTCGTATTTTTTTGGAGTTTAGACTTTTTTGTTCGCCAAAAAAGTCCTCGTTTCACACAGGATACCGAAGATTAAAACAAATTAAGAATACAATAATTTTTAAGGTTTTAATGCTGTAATTGGAATTACATAAACTGAATCTTTTCTTCTATAAGCATAATCAATCATTCCGCTTATAACACATAAAAATTTAGGAGGAACATCACAATTTTTAGAAAATTTTAATAAATTATTAGCAGCCTCATCTATTTTTCCAACACCAAGTTTTACTTCAATAGCACCATAATCACCGTCTCTAAGTTCAACAATAGCATCAATTTCATCCCCCGTATTGTTATCATGAAAATGATAAATTCGACCACCTAAGTATTCTATATATATTCTTAAATCTCTTATAACTAACGATTCAAACATAAAACCAAATAATTTTAAATCTTTCATTAATTGTTCTTGTTTTAAACCTAAAACTGAACAAGCAAGTGATGGATCTATAAAATGTCTTTTAGAATTTTTACCCACTCTAACACTAGACCTAATTTTTAAAGAATATGGTAGTTGTTCTTTTAATAAATGAATATTTTTTAATACATTTAAATAATCTGCCACTGTATTTCTACTAATTTGATATTTTTTCTCGCTTTTATCATTTTTAATATCATTCATAAGTTTTTCATTTGTTACTAATGTCGATTCATTTCTAGCTAGTGATCTTAATAACATTAACATTTTTTCCTTATCACGCGACACTCCATCATAATTAATATCATGGTCTAAAACATCTTCTATATAACTTTCAGGTAATCTATAATAATTTTTTTTATCATATTTTAAACTTGCTGGCCATCCTCCTCTGATAATTAAATCAGCTAATTTTTCAAGTGTTGGCTTAGTCTTTAAATTAATAGCTATATTTTTATTTTCAAATAAATCAGTAAGTGAAACAATTCCCTCTGAATCACCTGATTCAAATAAAGACATGGTATACATATTTAATTTACAAATTCTTCCAACCCCAGAATGAAATATCTTTTTAGAATCTACTGGCACAGATGATCCTGTTAAAATAAATTTACCACATTGCCCATCTTCATCACATTTAGTTCTAACATCATCCCAAATTTGTTCAATAGATTGCCATTCATCTATTAATTCTGGATAATCATTAGTATAAATTAATTCTCTATTAATTAATGCTTTTTGATAATCAGAATTTGGATTATCAGATTTTGTAAGTAATACAGATGAATTAGCATGATTAGAAGCTGTCCA
>CANRIE010000026.1 GCA_947630585.1 uncultured Bacilli bacterium
AAGTACCTTAAACTCTTGTATTTACTTACCAAAATAGTCATTTCTTCTATTTTTGGATTTAACCGATACCTCCATGTGCTGTTAATGGTCCGGGTGAAGCTAGTAATGCCGATATTGGTATTGCAGGTGGTATTAATGAAGGTTTGCTTTTTAAAAAAGGAAAAATTATGAAAAAAATTCCTCAAGAAGAAATAGTTGATGCTTTAAAAAAAAAAATTCAAGAAATGATAAAAGATAAAGTGAAATAATGAAAAAGACTAAGATTAAATCTTAGCTTTTTTAGTCTAAATCGATATAGTATTCAATACTTGAAATAACATCATCTTCAATTACAAATTCAAGATGGGTATTTTCTAAAGTATAAGTATATTGATTTTCATTTTGTTTAAAGTCATTTCCATATTTACTAATCATATCATCTTTAGTATCTTCTATTCCAACTCCTTCAGGAGTTTTAACATCAGTACCTTTAAATAAAACACTTGAAATTCTATCAGTATCACCATCAGGATAAGTAGTTACTTCATAATTATCATAAGTATAAGTCTTATCAATACCTTCAAAGGCACAACTAGGAACTTCTGAATAATTAACTTCTTTCCCATACTTATCAGTTGTAAAAACATCACCTAAAACAAATTCCATTCCATTATACGAAAATGTATAAACACCTTTATTATCGTTAATTACACCATCGTTAAGCTTGTTATCATTACACCCAGTTATAAAACACATAACAATTAACAATAAAACAATACCAAATTTTTTCACTTTATCACTTCCTTATAGCACTATTATACTTTAATAATTTCTCATTGTAAATACTTGAAACATCATTATCTAGCCGATAATCGGTTAAATCATAATTACTTTTTAAAATATCCCCAAAATAAGTGGATAATTTTTCGGCTCCATATAAATTCAAATGCAATCCACCATCATAAGTATCAGTTTGATAATCAATACCAATTTCTTCTGTAACTTTCGTAAAATTATAATAATCAAGATTATATTTCTTAGTATATTCAATTATTTGCTCTTCATACTCATCATACCAATAAGGATAAAGACTAGGGGCTTTAATTAAAACTAATTTAATATTATTATCTTCACATAACTTTCGTATTTTATCAAGATAAGACAAAGAGTTATCTTTAAATTTGTAACTTCCTAATACTTTCTTAGTAGGTAAGTTAGTTACAGGTTTAACTCTTTTATTAATTAAGAATCCATTATGAGTAACTTTATTTTCTTTAACTAAATATTCAAAATCTTCATTTGTTAAGGTAGAAAACCTTGAATGATATCTTACAATTGGAAATAAATAATCAAATATATTTTCTTCATCAAGCATAGAAGCTTCAATTATTTCTAATTTTTCTTTAGACCATTTCATTTTATCTAATGTTAAATGATTATAGGCTTCACTTACTGGTTTATCATACCTCAAAGAATTAACATTTAAAACAACAACTTTTGGTATTTCATATTTTAAAGTTTCTTTTAATATTCCATATGATTGCCAAATTAATTGTTGACTAGTTCCTCTTATGTAAGAAGTTATACCATAATTTTTATAAAGTACCATAGGAGAAAAATTAGCATACACTTCACAATCTCCAATAAAAATAACATCATGAACCATTTTCTCATCATAAAACTCACTTATCATATGACCTTCAACTAAATTAGTTTGATATTTAGGAGCAACTAACTTGTTTAAGAAAATAAAACTTATTATAAATAAAACAACAATTAAAGTTATATTAAAAAATCTTCTCATGCTTCCTCCTAAAACTTACTATAAATAAAATCATTAACATTAAAACCTAAGCCATAGATTCCAAATAATAAAATTACTAAAATAATTACACTTAAGAATATTAATTTATATTCAAGTTTACTATTATAAAGATAGTTTTTGAGTTTTTTATGATTAATATCAACAATAATTAAAATAATTAAAGTTATTACTAGGACAATAAGATTCCAAAAATCTAACCCTAAATTTAAAAGATTAGTAAATAATTCCTTATAATTAAAGGTATAAAATATTGTTAATAACTTTTGGAAAGCTTCAAGACTAGTTGGATAAATAAAGAAGATCCAAAGGAGGGAAATAACTAAAAAGTTAGCAATTATTTTTATAATTTTATGATTCTCATTTGGCTTATTTTGGAATGCTACAATCACACCATGAAATAATCCCCAAAAAAAGTAATTAATACCATGCCATAACCCTGAAACTATAAAAGTTATAATAACATTTAATTTGGCTCTTAGTTTACTACATCTACTTCCACCTAACGGAATATATAAGTAATCTCTAAACCAGGAAGATAAACTAATATGCCATCTCCTCCAAAACTCTTTTAAGTTTAAAGCAAGATATGGACTATCAAAGTTTTCTTCTAAGGTAATTCCTAACATATGACTTATTCCTAAAACAACATCAATCCCTCCACTAAAATCAGCATAAAGAAGGAAAGAGTAAAGAAGAACGGCTAATAAAACAAAAGACCCTTGATAATTATTCGTTGTAATTGTACTTATAATAATAGTTATTCTACCTGCAATAACAAACTTTTTAAATAAACCCCAAGTAATTCTAATTAAACCGTTAAAAATATTATTACAAGTAATTTTTCGCTTTTTATATAAAGTCTCTTTTAATTTATCATATCTATTAATTGGTCCTATAAATAAATAGGGTAGATAAAGAACAAAAAGTAAGTAATTAAAAAGTTTTTTTTCAGGTTTATATTTACCTTTATAAACATCAATTAAATAACCTAATGATTGAAAAGTATAATATGATATTCCAAGCGGAATAAAGATATTATTAGGGAGGAGATTAAAGAAGTTATTATAACCTAATAATTTAAAGAAAACTAGGATACCTACATTAAGAACAATTGTTAATATAAATATTAGTTTTTTATGTTTTTTAATTAAGGCTGCAAGGTAAGTTGAGAAAGCACTTATTAAAATATAAAGTAAATTTAAAGGATTAAGGTTAGTAATTACAATAATACTAACTAGTAAAATTAAGATATTCATTATTTAGCCTCTGGCCATTTAGACCGATCCCAGTTTCGACCTTGTAAATGAGCATATCTTTCATCATCCGTTGCAGCACTTATCATATTGTGTAAATCAGTTGGAGTCGCATCACTATGACGCCAAACACCATTTATCTTAACTAAACACCAATAATGGGATTTATTAGTTGTATAAATGATTTTTACTTCATATCCAGCTTTTTCAAGAAGCGCTTTGTAAATTTCGGCGTGTACCATACAGTTTCCTCGCCAATTAGTTAACCCAAACCAAATTTTATCGCTTCCACCATCTTCATGAGTATAACGAATATTATTCATAATCCATTGTCTAATTGATTCATAATTAGTTCCAGCTTTTTTAAACGCATCATTTAATTTAGCATTTCTATCTGACGCGTCATAATTAACATAAATCCGGCGTTTCGTGCTCACTTTATTACCAGATTTGTCAACAGCTGTATAAGTTGCATAATAAGTTCCATATTTACTTGTATTAACACTACTAGAATCAACTGAGAACTCAAGATTTCCATCATGTTCATCATAAGCAGTTATGCCTGAATAATAATTAATATTTGTATATTTATTAACTGTTAAATTATAAAGCCCTTTAAATACTGGGGGAATAGTATCTTTAATAATTGCCAAAGTTGTTGTTTTTTCTATCTTATTGCCAAATTTATCTGTTGCTTCAATAACTACTTCTTGTTCTCCAACTTGTTTAGCTACTAAATTACTTTTTAAAGTTATTTCATATTCTGATTTATCACTGACACTTTTAATAAATTTTTCTTTAGCAGGTACTTCTTGGTCTTCATAAATAGTTACTTTTTGAAGTTCTAATTCTGGTGGAGTAGTATCTTGAACTTTAATCTTCGTTTTAAATTCCATATTATTATCTTTAATAACAATCTCATAGTCTCCAATGCCACTTTCATTTATTTTATCAAGATCTTCTTGATTAATATAATCTCCAGTTTCTTTAGAATTATATAAAATATCATCTTTTGTTAAAGGACTTCCTAACTCTTTAATTACCTCATTTCTTGACATAGCAATATGAAGAATTACATTTCCTTCGGTTTTATTATTATAACTATCTATAACTTGAATTTTAACTGGATAATCATTATAACCATTAATTGTAGGTAGATTAGTAACATTAACTTTTGTTTCTGATACATCATCAATTTCTTCTATAAAATCATCAGGATTAAGTTCATAATCTATATTAGCATAATAATCTTTAAATTTAACTTTGGGACTTGTTCTATCAACAATATTTAATTTAATAACTTTTTCTTTATTATTAACTTTAAGTTTAATATCATAACTTTTAACTTGCTTTAAATCAAGTTTAGATATATCGGTTATAAAACTAGATTTATAAACAATAGTATTTCGTTTATAAAAATCACTTAATTTAATTTCTTTAATTCCAGCTTCTAAAGTAACACTTGTCTTTAATCCAAAAATAGTAAAGAATAAAATAATAAAAACTCCACCTAAAAATAATATAATACTTAAAATAATAAGAATTACTTTTTTGATATTTCTTTTTGGCTTTATAGCTACTTCTTCTATTGGTTCTAAAGTTTCAATTGCTTCTTTATTTACTTTAGAATTATTCTTTTTAGCTTTTGCTTTTTTAGAATTATTATTCTTTTTATAATTAGATTTCTTTTTATTATTTTTCTCCATACTATTATTATTCATAAAGAACACCACCTTAATACTATATTTATTAAAGAAATTATAACATTAAATATAATAAAAGTAAACTAGAAAAAAGTTAAAAAATACTTGACTTTAATATCTAATAATGATATTGTGTTTATGGTGTTAATATGAAAAAATATATTGATAATTTTAGAATCAGTTTAGAAGAAAAAATTAAAAATAATTATAAGTTTACAACTAAGGAAATAGAATATATTGATATTAAAATACGTGATTTTCAACATGAAAGACTAATACATCTTTTAGTTACTTTATTCTATGCTATATTTGCCATTTTATTTATAATATTAAGTTTCTTTTTAATTTATTTTGTTATTCCTTGTTTTATTCTTTTAATATTTCTATTCTTTTATGTTAAACATTATTTTTATTTAGAAAATAGTGTTCAATATTTATATACATTATATGATAAAATTATTTTAAGTAAGGAGAAGTGATATTATGTTTTTAAGTATTATATTATTAATTGTAGGATTTATATTTTTAATTAAAGGTGCAGATATATTTGTTGATGGAGCATCATCTACTGCTCAAAACTTTAAGGTTTCAAAGATGCTAATTGGGCTTACGATTGTTGCCTTTGGAACAAGTGCTCCTGAATTTGCAGTTTCTATGAGTGCTCTTGCAACTCATAATGCTGATATGGTTTTGGGTAATGTAATTGGTAGTAATATTTTAAATATTTTATTGATATTAGGTGTTGCTGCGGTTATTACACCATTAAAAATAAAAGATAATACTATCAAGAAAGAATTACCTTTAATTATGTTAATTTCAACTTTATTAGTTGTCTTATTTTTAGATACATCACTAGGGGGAGCAAGTGTTAATGCTATTACTAGGGGAGATGCGTTTGCAATTTTAATTTTCTTCTCAGTTTTTATCTATTATTTATTTACTCTTGCGAAACAAAAACCATTTGATAAAGTTGAAAAACCAAAATATAATATTTTGGTATCATTAGGGCTTGTTGCTCTAGGTCTTTTAGGAATTGTTATTGGAAGTAAGTTAGTTGTTAATCATGCTTCAAATATTGCAAGAATAATAGGAGTAAGTGATAGGGTTATTTCTTTAAGTATTGTTGCTTTTGGAACCTCTCTTCCTGAACTTGTAACAACGATCGTGTCAGCAAGAAAAGGCGAACAAGATTTATTACTTGGAAATATCATTGGTAGCAATATCTTTAATATTTGCGTTGTTTTAGGAATACCAGTTGCAATATTTGGAACTATTTCTCTTGCAAGTTTCCAAGCCTTTGATTTAGTAATGCTAATCTTATCAGCTTTAATCTTATTTATATTTTCAAAAACCAAACGCCAGATCACGAGAGGTGAAGGCATTATCATGCTATTATTATTTGTAATTTATTATACACTAGTATTTGTAATATAAAAGTGAGGCAGTAAATGAAGAAATATTTATTAGCTCATATAAGTAATTTTCTATTTTTACTTTATTTTGAGTTAATTTTTAAATTATTAGTTTTTAAAGATATTTCAAACTTTTTAAACATTTTAATTTATACAGCCTTAATATCTATTATTATTACTTTTATAACGAACTTATTTAATGAAAAAATAAATAAAATTTTATTATTTATAACTTATAGTATTATTCCAATTTTATTTAGTATTCAATTAGTATTTAAAAATATATTTGAATCATTTTTTAGTCTATCTTTATTATCTTTAAGTGACCAAGTCTTAGATTTTAAAAATGAAGCTATTAGTTTAATACTTGAAAATATATTATTTATTTTATTATTCTTTATTCCTTTAATTATCTTAATTATTTTTAGAAAAAAAATAATTAAACTTGATTTTCATAATTTAAGAAATATTTTAATTGAAGTATTAGTTCTAGGAATAATTATAGTTTCTTTTTATCTAAATATTTATAGAACAAAAGGAGTATATTTAGGTAGTTATTCTTTATATTTTGAGGTACGAGAAAACTCTTTAAATATTAATAAATTTGGAGTTTTAAATAGTTATTATCTTGATTTAACAAGAACTATCTTTGGTTTTAAAGAGAATATTCCAGTTATTGATAATAATATTAGTAATGATGATACTAATATAGATAATAACCAAGAAGATACTGATAATAATAAAGTAGTCTATGAACCTAATCAAAGTAATTTAAATTTAGATAATATTAAGAATAAAAGTTCTATTGTTTATAATTATATTAATTCAACTAGGCCAACTTTAAAAAATGAATATACAGGATTATTTAAAGGAAAAAATTTAATTTATATAGTTGCTGAATCATTTTATGAAATTGCAATTAGTAAAGAGTTAACTCCAACTTTATATAAACTTACTAATTCTTCATTTCAATTTGAAAACTTTTATACACCTAATTATTTAAGTACTATAGGAGGGGAGATTCAAGCTTTAACAGGTCTTCATCCAAGTCAAGAATTATTAGCAACGTGGAGGAGTGGAAGCTCATCTTTCCCTTATGGACTTGCTAATATTTATAAGAATTTAGGTTATAAAACATTTGCTTATCATAATCATTCAGGATATTTTCAAAATCGGAATAAATATTTAAAATCTTTAGGCTTTGATAATTTTAAGGCTTGTTCTTTAGGACTTGAAAAGTTAATTAATTGTAATAGATGGCCTGAAAGTGATATTGAAATGATTAATGCAACGATTGATGATTATATTAATTTAGATACTCCTTTTATGACCTATTATATGACAGTTTCAGGACACTTTGAATATACTTTTAATGATAATAGTATTGCTTATAAAAATAGAAATTTAGTTAATAATCTCCCTTATAGTGAAAGTATTAAAGCCTATATTGCAACTCAAATTGAACTTGATAGAGCTTTAGAAAGTTTATTAAATAAACTTGAAGAAAAAGGAATACTTGATGATACAGTTATTGTTTTAATGGCAGATCATTATCCTTATGCTTTAACTTTAGATGAGATAAATGAAATATCAAGTTATAAAAGAGACAATGATTTTGAAATTAATCATAATAAATTAATTATTTATAATCCATTAGTTCCAAATACTAAAATTTCTAAAGTAGCATCATCATCAGATGTCTTACCAACTATTTATAATTTATTTGGCATTGACTATGATTCAAGATTATTTACAGGAAGTGATATTTTAAGTACGAATGATGGTTTAGTAATATTTCAAAATCGTTCTTGGATAAGTGATAAAGCAATTTATAATAGTAGAACTAATGAATATAAAGGAGATGCACCTAGAACTTATATTGATACCATTAATAATATTGTAAGTAATAAACTAGCTTTTTCAAAAGAGGTTATTAATAATAATTCTTATAAAGATATCCTAAAAAATAGTTAAAAAATTATGGTAAAAATAGTTGCATAAATTAATTAATGATATGATTAATTAAGATAAGAAAGGTGGGTGACCCTCATGTTAAAATTGATTAATGTATCAAGAAAATATGTTAACAATATGATAACCATGGGGGGGGGGTGTACTAACATTATCACAAATTAATTTTCTAAAAATATCGACAATGTACGACATAAAGATGTAGTATTATATTACTATATTCTTTAGTCGTATTTTTTTAGTTAAATGACTTGAAAAGTCCAAAGGATTAGTTTATAATTTAATTAGTGTAGAGGGGCGTGCGACTATGTAGGTCGTATAATTTAGTAGGTGGAAATCCTACCTAGAAAGTGACACCCATCACATCTAGT
>CANRIE010000027.1 GCA_947630585.1 uncultured Bacilli bacterium
AAGTTAGCTCTTGCATAAAAAATAGATAGAAGTCCTACTTCTACCTAATTTTTATCGTGTTCTATCTGAACAGTAACACTAAAAAAAATATTTTTTACAAAATTACTTGAATTTAAGGGAAAAATATGATAATATGAATACATGAAGAAAAACTTCATATATTAAAAAAGGATATACCTAATTTGCTAGGGTTAGGTACTGTCCCCATGTTGTGGTCAGCACTCTAACGATAGACAAACGTTAGAGTGCTGTTTTTCTACCCTAAAATGAGTAGAATTACTACTAAAAGTAGTATGAGTATTACAACTCTTAGAAAAATTATTTCTTTAGTCATAAACATCACTCCTTTATGTAATATTTTTATATTGCAAATTCAAGGTGATTTTAAATATTGTCTATAAAGGAACAGCACCTAACGAATTAGGTATATCCGTAATTAATTGTATATCAATAAGATATTAAAGTCAATAATTTTATATAAATAAATCATATTTAATTATCATAATTGCAATAATTAATTTCTATTTTTTTAATCTTAAATTATAATTCTCCTTTGTAAAAATATATTTTCATTGCTTTTTCAGAATATTTTGGTTTTGATACATCTATATTCATTACTTTACCAATATAATATATAATAAATTGAGAAGCAATTAATAAATCAAATTCAGCTAAAATTCCATCATAGTTACTTTCTATTATAATAATATTATCACTTAAATATTTTAATAATTCTTGTTCATATTTCGATGTTGATTTTTGTTTAAAATAAATTGAACAATTATTATTCAAATTTTCATAATTAATAAATCTTCCATGAGAAAAATTCTTTTTTTCATGAATTATACAATTAAATATACCAGATTCAATAATCTTACTTTCTAAATCATAACAAGCACTATCAGTATAATCTCCACGAAATAAATTTAATATTTGATGTTCTTTTATTATATTTATAAAATCTTTATTTATTAGTTTCTCTATTTTTTTATTCCAATTATTAATTGATTCTTTAATAAATGTATCAATATTAATATTATAATTATTTTTTATTAAATAATGTTTTAAAAATATTGCTGCTGGAGCAACAGTACCTTCAAATGATAAAAAGCCTCGTTCTTTACCTTTATTAGATGAAGTTCTATAACTAAAAATGTTTTCTTTTAAAATACCAGATTTAATGGCAACATTTTGTATTTCACCTTTAGTAATTATATATATATCTTTTTTATTGAAATCTTTGACACTATTAATAATATCATTAGTTGTACCAGAATAAGAAAATAATATTACTTTATCAATATTTTGGTTATTTCTATATAAGACATCTCTTGGATACATTGAATATGTATTACAACCATAAAGTAGATTTGTAACTTTAGCAGAAAAATATGCTCCAGCATATGAACCACCAGTTCCAATAAACAAACAATTATTGTTTTCATTAAAAGCAATTTCAGCAATTTTATTACTTTTAGGTGAATTAATTGCATTAATAATTCTTGTTTCAAGATTATTTATATTAATGTTGCAACGTTTAATCTTTTTTCTTTCATTATATATAAAAGTATCACAAGTGCATTCATCTTTTACTTTTTTAATTTTAAATAAAGAATTAATATGTCCTCTTGCTCCCATCTTAGAGACAACCTTGGTCGTAAGTTTAATTGAATTTTCATACCATTTTTTAAATAAATCGGGATTATAAACAAAATTATTTTTAATTGAATCTCTTATTATACTAGAAATAAAAGCATCTCCAGCACCTGTTGAATCTATAGAGTCTCCTTTTTTCATTAAATTAAATTTATATTCAATTCCTTCATAAATAAAAATTGCTCCCTCTTCACCACAAGTAATAGTCATAAAATTTGGTTTTAAAATATTATATAATTGAGTATTATTATTTAAATTTAATCTTTTTATTAAATATTTTGATACTCTTTCATTAAAATTAATAATTTCAAACTTATTATTTAGTTTATATATTATTTCTTTATCTGCTAAATTTTCTAATTCAAAATATTGACCTAAATCTATAATTTTTTTATTAACACTACAATCAATTATGATTTGATTTTTATTATTTAAATTATCAAATACTAAAATATCATCAGCATTAATATTTTTTATAATATCACTTGTATCAATTAAACTTTCTTCATACCATTTTTTATTATTACAAAAAGGACATCTTTTTTTAGAAGTAAATGAAAGTTTTCCTTCATTATCAAAATATGATACATGAAAACATCTAGTTCTTACATTATTTAAAATTGTAATATTTTTTACATCAACATTTAAATTTTCAAGACTTTTAATAGCTATTTTACCTTGTAAATCATCTCCACATGCTCCAAAGACTGCAGTATTAATTCCCATTTTTGCTAAATTAGCAATAATATTGTGAGATGTCATTCCACCATTTATTCCAAGAAGTTTGCCATTTTTGTAATAATAATCTACAACTAGGTCACCTATACTTACTACTCTCATTTAACTATTCTCCTTTTATATTCAAAAACTTCACTAAATTTAGTATAATCATGATTTTTTAGTAGACATTCTACTATTTTTTTTCTATTCAAATCAAATACTCCCAAAGAATCTGTATAATCAAATTCTCCATTTTCTTTCTTCCAATTATCGTCTTTCCAACTATATGGACTACTAAAACATAATCCATAAATGTAATTAAAAAATAAATTATAATCTACCGCTGATGTATTATCTAAAAACATTTGGGCAATTCTATTAATACTTGGATATCTAACAATACAAATATTATTAACATTAATATTACAATCATAAAGTGTGTTAATAGCCAATTGTAATGTCTTTCCTGTTAAAACATTATCATCAAATAGGTCTACATCTGAAGTTTCAAAAATCTCAGAATTAATTAAACCACCAAAATCTTTAATATTAAATTTTCTTAAATCTATAAGTTGTTTGTTTACATATCCAGAAACTTCTTTATTAAATTTTAAAATTAATAATTTTTCTATTCTATTTTGGTCAATTATTTTAGCTAATAAAGGCAATTCTATACCACCATAGCTTAAACCACAGGCATTTACAATTTTATTATTACCATGTTTTTCTTTATATAAAGATACTGCAATATAATTTTCAGCAAAATTATCAATTTCTCTATATGCTCTGTAATCTTTAGAATAATCAGTTTTTTTTGACATGTTTAATTCTAGTGTTAAATTATCAAATAGTACTTCTTTCGTATTTTTTATTATTGTAAAAATATTTTCTTTATCAATTATGTAATGATTTTCAAAACATATTTTACACATCATTTTTTCTACTTTAATAATAGTGTCATATATTTTGGCAATATATTTTTCTTCTTTTAAAGAAATATCAAGTAAAATATTTTTATCAAAATAATTAGAAACTAAATAATGATTAATTAAAATTAACAATATATTTCTACAATTATCTAAAATTCCTAATAATAACTTTTTATTAATTTGAATATTTAAATTTTCAGTAGATGATATAGCAATTACTGCATCATTTAAAAATTTTATATAATTAGCATGCCAATTTTTTATATCCGTTTTAGAAGTCTCATCAATTCCATTGATACTTAACCTATTTGCTATAAAGTAATAATATGTTTTAGAGCCTCTAAGAAGATAATTATTATCATCCCTTAGTGAATACATTAACATATTATTATCAGTAGATAGCCAAAATTCTTTCAATGGAGTATTATCTGCAAGTTCCATTTCATACATTGGAATTATTATACTTCCACTTGCTTTATCAAATAAATTATCAATTACATAACAATTATTAAAATTTTCACTTATAATATCATTGTATTTTTTTAATAATGCTTGTCTACCTATCACAATATTACTTTCTACCATTGCAAATTTATGTTTATAGTTACTTTTATCAGCTTTTTCTAGGCATACAGTCGGTAATATCTTGGCACTTTTTATTAATTGTAATGTTGCTTCGACACCTTTAATTATGTTCCCATAATCATCAAATATTGGAAAGCAAGAATTAATTGAATTGCTTGTTTTATCGACACTATAACCTTGATTACAATTCAACATTGCATAATCATTGCCTCTTAAATCACCACAATCTCCAATTCTAATCATAGAATTTTGAGGTACCCCTATTATTTTTTCAGTTCTTTCAATTGCTTTATCTTTAGTAGTTGTTCCTATTTGAATAACTGAATTGCTTTTATATACACCTCTTGTTACATGGATGCCATTAAAACCATTACTTTTTATATATTTTTCTATGCTATCAAATATTGAATTAATTATTTTATTATCATAAGTATTAAATACTAGCCTTATATTAAGAATTTGATTTGTTTGTGAGTCTTTCGAGTAAGTTATATCAAAGCAATCACTTATAAGCGAATCATTCTTAATTTTTTTTAACATTTTTTCTATTATTAATAATTGAGTTAATTCTTCATAAGTTGATATATACATATTTTCACCCAAAAAGTCTTCTTGTGAAATTGTTATACTATAAAATAATCTTGCACCATCATTTGTCAAAACATATATTCTTTTCATATCGCTTTCAGTAATTTTTTCATTATTTTTTATACGAGTATAAATATCTTTCTTTAAATCATCCAATCCTGTTTCACCACGGCCTGTTATAAACACAATTGGAATTTTCTTTATCAATAAATCTATAATCATATCTATTGCTCTATCATCAATTTTTTTAGAATCTTTAGCAGTTAATGTCCCATCGATATCAAAGCATACAGCATTATACTTTTGATTCAAAGATTTACGATAATTTTCTAATAAAATTTTTTTATCCATAACAACCATCCCACTCCTCTTATTTAATTCCAAGTGTAATACATAATCTTAAAAATTTTTTTTCAGACTATTTCTACCTTTTTATCAAAAAATTTAAACTTTTAACCTTTTCATTAGTATTATTCTCAATTGACTTGTCAAAAATTAAACCTCTTCCACCATTTTCAATCCATTTTTCAACATTTTTCCTAGAATCATCAATTAGTAATTGATGATTTGGAATTATTACTTGATGTTTTTCAATTCCTGGTGGAACAAAAATTACTGGGCATAAAATTTTCAATTTTTCTCGCAGTATTTCTATTTTCATTTTCATTTCCTGAAATGTATGAATTTTCGTTAAAATTGCTATTTTTCTTTTTAAAATTTCAAGTTCTTTTATTATTTCAACTGAGTCATTAATTACTTTAGCTTCTTTGATAATATAGTCCCATTCCTCAGGATGTAAATTAGTGTACTCAAAATATTTATCAAATTCACTTTCATTTTGGTGATTTTGAAATCCTAAAGCATATTTTCTTTCTAGCATCCTCTCCTCAGAATCTAACACAACTCCGTCAAAATCAATAAATGTGTAGTCATTAGTCATAAATATCCCTCTTAAATTTATTATATCATATACAAATTTAGTTTAATAATTAACTTTCTTCAAATTTACATATCTTGACATTAATTCCTATATCCTTTTTCATATAATTTTTTCTTAATTATCATTTCAAGTTCATAGCCATTATACTTACGACTATACTTTGCTCTTAATTTTTCTTCTTCTTTTTCTTTTAAATTATCTTCATTAATTTCTATATTATCAAGACTTTTTAATATATCTTCTTTTTTATATCCTAAATTAATTAAATTTACTAAAACTTTATTTTTAAATACATATAAACTTTTTTTATTACTTTTTAATTGTTTATTAATATATTTATTAATTCTTTCTTTGATTAATTCTTTAGTAAATATATCTAACTCATTAGTAATATCTTCAATCTTAAATCCAAGTTTTATTAAATCATTTTTTATTTTATAAGGACCATCTAAACTTAAATAAACTTTATCATGAATATAACTTTTTATATATAAATTATCATTTAATAAATTATCATCTTTAAGTTTTCCAAGAATTTCTTTAATCAATTCTTCATTAACTTGGTATTTTTCTAAATATTTAATTATTTCTTTTTCACATCTTAACTTTTTATTTATAAATGCTAAAACTTTATCATATAACATATATTTATTATTATAATCAATGATAGTTGATAAATCTTTAATTTCATGTGTTAATAATAAATCAAATTTTAAAATTACATCTTCATATAATAATAAATTCTTGCCATTATCAAGATAAACTTTGTATTTGTTTTTACCACTTTTAACATACTTTATTATTTTCATCTAATCACCTTGTCCAGTTGTTTTTTTATGTAAATAATCTTGATTACCATAATAGTTTTTAATGAATTCACTTCTATATTCTAAGATATTATCATTTTTTATGCATTCTCTTAAGTCTTCCGTTATTCGAGTTAAAAATCTTAAGTTATGAATTGATAAAAGTCTTGCACCTAGCATTTCATTTAAAGTTACCAAATGTCTTATATAAGCTTTCGTGAAATTTTTACAAGCATAGCAATCACAATCAGCTTCAAGGGGTGTGAAATCTTCTTTATATTTAGCATTTTTTAAGTTAATTTTGCCGTATTTCGTGAAAACATTCCCGTGTCTTGCAATTCTAGTTGGTAAAACACAATCGAATAAGTCAACGCCTCTTATAACTCCTTCAATGATGTCAATTGGGTCCCCCACTCCCATTAGATACCTAGTTTTATTGCTTGGTAAATATTTAGTTGAATATTCAACCATTTTATACATGGTTTCTTTATCTTCTCCAACACTAGTTCCTCCAATTGAATAACCATCAAAATCCATTTTAACTAGTTCTTCAGCACACCATTTTCTTAAATCTTCATAGTCACTTCCTTGGACAATTCCAAATAAGGATTGATTGTCGTTATTGAATGAATCTTTCCCACGCCTTGCCCACCTTAAAGTTCTTGCAACTGATTCTTTAACATAATCGTATTCAGCAGGATAAGAAATGCATTCATCAAATGACATTGCAATATCACTATCAAGTTTATTTTGAATTTCAATTGATTTTTCAGGGGTTAATAATAGTTTAGTTCCATCAATATGACTTTTAAATTTAACTCCTTCCTCCGTTATATCTTTGGGCCTAGCAAGTGAGAATACTTGGAATCCACCACTATCAGTTAGAATGGGTCCCTTATAGTTCATGAATTTATGTAACCCTCCTGCTTTAGCAATTAAATCTTCCCCGGGTCTTAACCATAAATGATAAGTATTAGCAAGAATTATTCCACTTCCGATACTATAAATCTCATCTGGTGATAACCCTTTAACACTAGCCCGAGTTCCAACCGGCATAAACATAGGAGTTTCAAAGGTACCATAATTAGTTTCTAATTTTCCAAGTCTTGCTTTTGTGTTTTTTTCTTCTTTTATTAAATTGTATTTAATTTTCATTCGTCTCACTTCCAGTCATATTGTATCATATTTATTTTTTAAAGTAAATTTTTTTGTTTTAATTTTCTCGACTACATCATCTATACTTTTCATAGGAGTAGATGCACCAGCCATAATACCAATTGTTTTTAGGTTATTTAATATTTCTAAATCTAACTCACTTTCATTTTCTATCCAAATAGTAGCCGTATTATATTTTGCTATATCATATAATTTTCTAGTATTTGAACTATTCTTACCACCTATTATAATCATTAATTCTACACTTGTAGATAAACTTTTTGTTTCTTGTTGTCTTACATCAGTTGCATTACAAATTGTATTTTTAATAACTAATTCAATATCTTTCTTTAGATTAGCACGGATATACTCTTTAATTTCTTTAAAAGCATTAATACTAAATGTTGTTTGAGATATAACTAATAATTTTTTTATGTTTGATTTATTTAACTCACCTATTTTTTCTTTTACTTCTTCTAAGTTTTCTAATATAGAAGAGTTAGATGAACAATAACTAATTGTTCCTATATTTTCAGGATGTTTTTTACTACCAAGTAAAATTATATAGTATCCTAACTTTCCATAATCACTTGCAATTTTATGAATATGTAAAACTTTCGGGCAAGTAAAGTCAATTATTGAAATATTGTGATCTTCTAAATATTGATAAGCTTCTTTGGCTATTCCATGAGCTCTTATTAAAGTTTTATTTTGAATTTTGTTGATATCTTGAACGGTTATTAATCCCTTATCTTCTAACTCTTTAATTACTTCTTTATTATGAACAATTTCTCCTAAGCAATATAAATTTTTATTTTCTTTTAGAGCCTCATGTGCTCCCTCTACCGCTCTTGATACTCCGTAACAAAAACCAGCATTTTTACCAATTATAATTTTTACATCTTCCATAAACACTCCTTCTAAACAAAAAGGGGCTGTCGAGAAATTAAATAATTAATTTCTTGATAGTCTTTTTTTTAAAATTAA
>CANRIE010000028.1 GCA_947630585.1 uncultured Bacilli bacterium
ATCTTTTCATTATAATTTTTTACAGTTTTCTTATGTGCTAATGGTGATATTATATCATCACCAGTAAAAGCTTTTAGCATAACATCATAGGATATATTATACTTACCAAATACTGCTTTTTCGTAAAAATGTTCAAAATTATAATCATAATATTCATTTAAATACAATTCTTCTAATTCATTTATTAAATTATCGTTTTTTTTGTTAGGGTTTGGTTTGCCACGATTACCATGAATAAATCCCTTTTGACCCAATTCTTTATAAATTTTTTTTAATCTGTCAATTTGCCTAATATTTAATTTTAATTCACTAGCAGCTTCTTTTCTAGTTAATTCCCCTGCAATAACTCTTTTTATTGTTTCATATTTTTTTCTTTCATTGTCACTTAACATTTAAAAAACTCCTTCATCATAAATGACAATGACCTATTTTATAATATAATAGGGACATTTTCACTAATTATTGTTTATTTTTTTGTTTATTAATTGATAGAGACATTTTCACTAATTATTCATTTTTTTAATAGAGACATTTTTAAAAATTTTTCACAATTTTTTTTGTTTTTTAGTTGACAATAAATACTTAGTTATAGTATCATTAGTATAGTAAAGGAGTTGAAAATGAACAATAATCAATTTGGTATGAATTCAACCAATAATCAAATGAATTCAAATAATTTTAGTACAAATATGAATACTCAATCAACAATGCCAGTTAATAATAATTCTAAAAAAGGAGATAAAAAGACAAAATTAATTATTATAATTGTTGCTTTAATAATAATTATACCTATACTTGGAATTTTAATAAGCAAATTTATGGTTGGTAGTATTTTTAATGATACTACTAAAAAAGTTTTTGTTGATGATGCTAATATTATCTTAGATACTGCACATATGTTAGTTACTAACGATTTTAGTAATTTTCTTGAAGAAACTTCATACGCACCTAAATGTCAAACTGGAGGAGATGAAACTACTATACCTTTTTCTAATTTTACTGAAATAACTAATTTTACTATTAATTATAATGAAGATTCGTTTGTTAAAGTTAAATCTATAGATAATGATACTGGAATTTGTAATTATGAATATTATATTTATTTAACTGATGGAACTTACTCAATAGGAACAACAAGCAATCCTGTTTCTGAAAATGATCTAACTATTAAATCAGTAAAGAAATAATTTATTTTAAATATTAAAAGGACTGTTGAATAATTAAATGCCTAATTATCCAATAGTCTTTTATTATCAGAATCAACGAAAATCAAGATATAATGATTTTAAAGATGTAGTTCAAATAATTCTATACAAAGTTATTTAAAATATTTAATAATAAACTTAGTTCCATTCTCATCTGATGTAACTAAAATAACTCCATTATCTTCTTCAATTATTCTTTTTGCTAAAGCAAGTCCTATTCCTATACTATCTTCTTTTGAATTTTCACTTTTATAAAATCTTTCAAATATATGTTTAATATCTTTTTTAGAAATACCACTGCCATAATCTTTTATTTCAATTATAATATAAACATTATTTTCACTATAGTTAATTTCTATTCTTTCATTATCTTTAGAATGCTCAATCGAATTTTTAATAATATTCGTTAAAGCTTCAATCTCCCATTTAACATCACATTTTAATTTTATATCAATATTTCCCTTAACATCAATTTTAATATTTCTTAAATCACAAAGAATAGAAACATTTTTAATACTTTCATTAATTATATCTTTAACAATTGCATCCTTCCTAATAAAATTAATAGTATTACTATCAAACTTTGATAACTTTAAGATAGCTTGAACTAAAAAATTAATGTTCATAACTTCTCTTTTGATATCTCTTATAAAGTCATTTCTAGTTTCAGTATCCATATCTATATCATCAATTAAATTATCTAAAATTACTAAAATACTTGTTAAAGGGGTTTTTAATTGATGAGAGATATCTTCTAATGATTTCTTTAAATTTAACTTATCTTCTTGAGAATTAAGAGAGGCTTCTTTTAACATAATCGTCGTTTTATAAATCTCGGTTTTTAAAATTGATAATTCATCTTCTGAAATACTATCAATATTAAGTTCATAATTTCTTTTATTTAATTCTTCTAAATAATTACTAATTTCTAAAACTTCTTTATCTCTATTTTTAGTATAACTTATAAATATTATAATTAAACTTATAATTTCTAATAGAAATATAATACTATTAATAGTTAAAAAGATTGGATATATATTTTGATTTTTAATAATAACTGATTTATCATTTAAATTTAAACTATATTTTGTTAATATCTCTGATTCTTTATCATCACTACTATTTAATATTTCTATAATTTCAGATTCACTTATACTTGGATATTCTTCTTGCAAAACTTCTAAAATACTTCCTATTTTATTATTAAAATTCTTGGTATATGTATGATATTCATATATATTTAAAACAATCATTATAATAGTTAAAATAATTCCTACTATTAAAACTTTTATTAAACATTTTTTTAATTTTATTTTATTTTTCATCAATTCTATACCCTATACCTTTAATGGTAATTATAATATCATTACCAATTTTTTCTCTTATTCTTTTAAAGTAAACTGTAACTGTATGATCATCTACATAGTTTCCTGTCCATTCCCATATTTTATCAAGAATTGTATTTCTAGTTACAACTTTATTGATATTTATAAATAATAAATTAACAAGTTTTAGTTCTAAAGCCGTAAGTTCAATAGGAATATTTTCTTTAGTTAAAATTAATTTATCCATATCAAACGTGATATCTTGGCATTTTATTATACTTTGTTTTTTATTTCGCATAATAATTTTATTAATTCTAGCAAGTAATTCTTTCGTACTAAAGGGTTTAGTTAGATAGTCTTCCGCGATATTCAAGCCTTCTACAATTGTTTCTTCTTCATCATTAGCACTTAGAAAAATCGTTGGTATTTGTAAATCTTTTATTACTTCTTTATATAGTTTAAGTCCATCTCCATCAGGTAAAGTTATATCTAAAATAATTAAATCAAGATTTTTATTCTCTTTTAAATAAGTTTTAGTATCTTTAATATTAGTTTTACTTATTAAGTTATAGTTATTTTTAAGTAAAGAATAAGTAAGTCCTTTAATAATTCCTTCATTATCTTCAATTAATAGAATATTCATATTCTCTCCTTTTGAAAAAAGATGACTTATATCATCTTATTTTAGTTTTTTTTGAAAACTTGGTAATTCTAAATCTAAACTATCATTTTCTTTCGTCAAGTATTCATTTTGAGGATTAATTTGTCCATCGTGAAAATCTTTTTGGAATATTAACTTCCGGCAGCAACCACAAAAGTATACATCAAGTCCGGGAACTTGTTTAATATCATGACCAAATATATTACATAAGCTACTTCTTAAAGATAATAGATATTCAATATATTGTTGCATTACATCAACATCATGACCTTTTAATCCTCTTATTTTCTCACGACATTTGTCAACTTCACTTTCAATTAAAGCAAGTTTCTTTTCTCTTTCCTCAGTAATCAATTTTATTCTTGCTTCTCTTTTTAAATTAAATAGTTCTCGCATTCTTTTAAGTTCAGTTTCTTTTTCTCTTAAGGCCTGAGCTTCCTTAAAGCATTCTTGCATTTCTCTTTTAAAATCATCATCTAATAAATTAACATTATCTTGCATACATTACTCTCCTTTAGGTCCTTATTATAGAATAACTTGTAATTAAAGTCAATTAGATATTTTCATTTCTAATAGTTTCAATTGTGTTTTGTTTATTGATTTTAGAAATTGAGTAACGCATGATTAAAGTAATTAAGATAAATACTACTAAAATTGAGATTATAATAGCAAGAATTGGAGGTGTATAGTAAGGTACTTCTTCTCTTAATAAGAAATAGATTAAATAAGATAGAATTAAGCCAATTGGAATTCCCCATAATAAGGATTTTAAACCCATGAAAACAGTTTCAAGTCTTATCATTCGTTTAAATTCATGAGATGTCATTCCAATTGATTTTAACATAGCAAATTCACCTTGCCTTAAATTCATATTTGTTGTAATCGTATTAAAGATATTAGTAATTCCAATTAAGGAAATAACAATAATAAATCCATATAAGAAGATACCTACTAAAGTAAAGAGATTTTTTACCATTCGATTATTTTCTTCAATATTATTAACATTATAACTTTCACTTTTTAGTAATTCATCAATATCATCCTGTAGTTTATTAGCATTACTAGATTGATAAAGAAACTCTAAATTTCTTATCTTACTATATTTAGCAAATAATTCATCACTAACAATTAATTTATTTCCATTATCGTTTTTTAATCCAAAAGGATTTTTACTAGTTAAATAACCAATTTCTAATTCAATATTTTTATCATTTTTAGGATAGTCTAATTCCCCCTTTAATTTATCGCCGATTTGATAATCAAAGGTTCGCATGAATCTATATGTATATTTATTATCATTAATGTATTTTCCAACTCTATTATAATCAATCAGAATTGCTTTATCTTTCATCTCTTCATAATCTAAACCTAATGATTTAAGATATTTTTTATATTGGTAATCACCTATTCTATAAATTTGAATATAAGTTGTTTGAGATACATCACTTGCCTTTAAACCTTGAAACTCAAGATATTCAGGATTGTATTTAGTATCTTGGTTACTTAATGTATCATTTTCAATAACCGCATAATCAAGAATGTTATCTAAAGTTGTTGTTTCCATAAATTTATCATATAGTTCTTGGTTATCATTGATGTTATTAGATAAAAGAACAATGTTATATTCACTTATATTAAGTTCATCTTCAACCGTTGATAAAGTCATAGTCATAAAACTTGATAAGGCAATGAAGATAAAAACGGAAACAATTATCGATATTACGGTGGTTCGATATTTTTTCTTATTTCGTTTTAGATTTTTATAAGATATTTCTCCTCCAATTCCAAATATTTTATTGATAATTCTTGGTGTTTTTAACTTTTTAGCATTTAGTTTAATATTCGCACTATTTCTAATTGAATCAATTGGAGATATTTTAGATGCTCTTCTAGCACTTCTAAAGGCTGAAAAGTAAATCGTGATAATTCCAAGGATTATAGCACTTACTAAGGCTATCCAAGAAAAATCAAAATGAAGGATTAAATTGTCTCTTAATGTTCCTGAAAGTAAATTATTACTTATAATAATTAAGATAAATGATGCAAGAAAACCTGAAATTAAACCAAGTGGAATTCCAATTAAACCTAGAATAGTTGCTTCATAAAAAACATTTTTCTTAATTTGCTTTTTCGTTGCCCCAACACTTCTTAACATTCCATATTGTTTAGTTTTTTCTGTTATTGAGATATCAAAACTGTTTTTAATACAGAAAACGGATGTAAAAACAATAATTATCATAACAACTACTAAAACATAACTAAGTCCTTCAATACCACTAGCACTAATAGGGTCATTATCAAGGTCAATTAAATAGTTATTAAGGTAATGTTTAAATCTTGCATTCTTCATCTCCTCATCATATCGTTCTAAAGTTTCATGAAACATATTACCCTTTTGAACATCTTCAAAAAGTTCTGCATCAACTCCTAATAAATTAGCCGTTAATCTATAAGCATTCTTAATACCATCTTTCGAAAACTCTGCATATAAGTTAACATCACCTCTTATATCTTGTTCTTTAATATAAGTTATAAAAGTATAACCTGGGGCTGAATAATCTTCCATACTATAGGCTGGTCTTTCAATCGTTCCAACAATTTTATAAGTTTTTGTTTTAGTATCAATTATTTGTTCGATAAATTCTTCTTCGTTATCTTCATTAATAATAAATCTATCATTTTGAGTTAACACAGTTCCATCTTCAAGAACTCTGGTTCCGACATTTAATGTAATTTCATCCCCAACATTTAAAGTCACTCTCCCATTTGTTCTTAAATGACTTGGAATAACTATTTCATCTTCTTTTTCTGGAAACCTTCCATCTATTAAATTAATAGCTAAGTTCTTTAATGAAGAAGATGGTAAAGCTAAAATATAAGCATAAGGTTTATAATCATTCTTAGAAGGAATTTTAGCATACCCTATTTCTTTAGTTGGATATAAATTTTTAATTTCTCGGTTGTTTTTAAATATTCTAATTTCATCTTCATTTACGTTATAAAAAGCCGCATGAAAATTTCCTTGTTGTTGTTTTTCATAATCAATTAAGGAACTAACTGCACTAGCATACATTGAAGCAACTGCCGTAATTAAAGCAACTGATAACATAATTCCAATAATGGTTACAATAGTCCTTTTTTTATTTAACTTTAAGTTTTTGATAGTAAGTTTATTAAGTAAATTCATTCTGTATCACCAACTATCTTACCATCTTCAATCTTAATTATTCTATCTGCAGATGCTGCAATTTCCATATTATGAGTAATCATGATAATTGTTTGTTTTAATTCTTTATTTGTTTTCTTAAGAAGAGCAACAATTTCATCACTTGCTTTAGAATCAAGATTTCCAGTTGGTTCATCTGCTAAAACAATAGTTGGATTAGTAATTAAGGCTCTTCCAATACTAGTTCTTTGTTGTTGTCCTCCTGATAACTCATTAGGTAAGTGTTCTCTTCTGTTTTCAAGTCCTAATAATTTAAGCATATCTTCTAATTTTTCTTTATTTACTTTCCGGTTATCAAGTGCTAATGGTAAAGTTATATTTTCTTCTACATTTAAAATCGGAATTAAGTTATAAAATTGATAAATAAGTCCAACTTGTCTTCTTCTAAATATTGCTAATTTATCATCATTAAAGTTAAAGATATCTTCACCATCTATATAAACTTTTCCTGAGGTTGGTCTATCAACTCCACCTATTAAATGTAAAAGAGTTGATTTTCCAGAGCCACTTGCTCCAACAATAGCAACAAACTCGCCTTTTTGAACACTAAATGATACATGGTCAAGTGCAACTACCTTTGTAGTTCCTTTCCCGTATACTTTAGTTAAGTTTTCAACTTTCAATATTTCCATATAAATCTTCCTTTCAGTTATCATTATACGCTTATGAAAGTTACAACTAAGTTACTTAGCAAAAATTTTTTTATTTTTTAATTAATTTCTTATTATCATTAATTATTTTTTCTATTTCTGAAATACTTAAACTACTAGCCTTAGAAATAATATCAATTGATACTCCTTGATTATTTAAATTTATAACCATTTCACGTCTAGTTTCAGCAATTCCTTGGGCTTTGCCCTGGGTTATTCCACGGGCTATACCCTTAGTTATTCCCCTAGCCATACCAACCTCAGTTCCCTTATCATAGCCTCTTCTTTTAGCCCGGTCAATTGCACCTTCATAAATCCTTTTTAACTCTTCTTCCTTATCATAAAGCCTTCCATTAGCTTCTTCATCCTTATCCATTTTTTCAATTACTCCCTTAAATATTTTTTTTATCTTCTTAGTTGCATTTAATATACTAAGACATTCACTTACTTCCTCTTTTTCTCTTGTTGCTAACATTGCTCCTAGTAATATTAAATCCTGCTCATATTTATTATAATCCTTGCTTTTGTAATTATTACTATACCATAACTTATAGCATTTTACAATATTTATATTAATAATTTGTAATTTATCTGTTACGATATGCCCACTATCAGTCTTAAAATAACATCTTTCCATAAATTTATCCTCAGATATAAAATAAGGATTAAAATCAACTAATATTACTTTTGGTAATTTATCATAATTAGATGCATTAGCTAAACTATTATAATAAACACCTAATATATAATAAATATCTCGATTAATTTTTGTAACCCAACTATCTCTGTTTTCAAGATAATAATTATTTTGATATTTAAATGATTGAGTATCATAGTTAGCTTCTAATATTAACTTCGTTATATCATCAGTTATTAAAGACACAACAATATCTCTTTCTTCAATTACTTTCTTATCCTCTTCTTTAACTACCTTTAATGGTGCTAAACTAACTTTTCCAACAATATCTTTATACTCTGTTTCCAAAATTCTTGATACTAGAAATGTAGTCGTTTCTAAATGTTTAGGATTAGCAAATAACATCTTAAAGTATTTGTCTTTAATTAGAATTCTAATTTCGTCTTTTTG
>CANRIE010000029.1 GCA_947630585.1 uncultured Bacilli bacterium
TTAGTTCTTGCTTTTTGTGCTTTATTTGATATAATTATTTTTAGCTATTTTTTGAATGCAATTTCCTATTATATAAAAAAAATTGTTATAAAATTATTTTATAATCTTATAACAATCTCATATTTTAATAATTTCTATATCTACTTCCTAAAATTATAGCAAGTAAGATATATAAAACTACGATAATTAAAAAACCATTATCACTTCTTCCGCCACATGACGTACAAGAAGTGATTGTTTCATTAGATTGACAATTCATAATTCTCCCCTTTCTAATTATATATAATTACCTAGAATAATTACTAATAAGATAAATAAAACTAATAGAATTGCATAAGATGATGTATTATTACACATAATTTATTCCTCCTTTTTAATATATTCACATTATTCTATGGTAAAAATTAGAGAATGTGAGGGCAAATTATGTAAAAATGATTGTAATTTATGAATATTTTTGATATGATAGTTGTGTTGCAAGGAGGAATTTATGAAAAAAATGATAAAAATAGTTTTTACATTATCTTTAGTTTTACTAGTTGCAGGATGTAAAAATGATGCAAAATTAACGAAAGGAAATGACACTTTAGTTTCATTTAAAAATTCTAGTTTAAATATATCAACTAACGATTTATATGAAGAATTAAAAGATAAATATGGAATTAATCTATTAATAGATATGATGGATAGAAAAATTCTTGATAAGGAAATTAAAGATTCTGATGAAATAAATAGTTATGTTGATATTCAAGTTAATTCATTAAAAAATTATTATAAAACAGATCAAGAATTCTTAGAATATATTAATAACTATGGTTATAAAGATGAAGATGAATTACGTGATTATTTTAAATTAAATTATAAAAGAAACTTAGCCGTTTATGATTATCTTGAAAGTTTAATTACTGATAAAGAAATAAGTGATTACTATGACAATAAAATCATGGGTGATATCACTGGAAGTCATATTTTACTTGAAATTAATACAACTGATTCAATGACTGAAGAAGAAAAGAGAACAACTAAAGAAGATGCTAAAAAGAAAGCTGATGAAGCATTACAGAAATTAAAAGAAGGTGAAAAGTTTGAAGATGTTGCTAAAGAATATTCAAATGATGCTGCAACAAACTCAAATGGAGGAAAAATGGGAACCTTTAATCCTAATACTTTAGATGATGTAACTCGTCAAGCTTATGAAAAAATTGAAGTATCTAAATACTCTGATGTTATTGAAACCGAATATGGATATGAAATCTTCTTAAAAGAAGCTGAAAAAGAAAAGCCAAAACTTGAAGAAGTTAAAACTTATATCATTGAAACTTTAAGAGATGAAAAGCTAGCAAGTGACAACAAACTTCAATATGAAGGATTAAAAAAATTAAGAGAAAAATATGGTTTTGAAATTAAAGATGATGATTTAAATGTTTATTATGAAAACACTATGAATAACTTAATGAAAGATGAGTAATTAATACTCATTTTTAAATGAGGAGGAATATGGAAATAGCATATAAAACTTATGCTCTTGAAGTTGAACAGCAAATGAAAGAACATAATATTGCCACTTTAAGTAATTTAAATTTACATATCAATACAACAATTGGAGAATTAAATGATTTGTTTTTAAATATCTATGACCAATTACCTGATTATATTTTTTTACTTGGGAATATGTTTCCTTATTATTATTTAGAAGATAATAATTTTAAAAAGAATATTCTTCATTTATATAAATTACTTACTGTAATAGCAAAAGTTTATGTTGTTTTTGGAGAAGTTGATTATAAATTAGAAGATAATAGGCTTATAAACGAAAATTATTTAACTGATTTTTATCAAAATTTAGGTATTACTGTTTTAAATAATAAAGTTCTTGATATTAATAATATATTGTTAATTGGTTATAATAGAAATCCTAGTCTTTATAGTAAATCTAAGACAATTACTTTAAAAGATGATATTTTAGAGTTTATTAAAAAAATTGAATATGTTTTAACTAGTGATAAATATAAAATATTTTTAACTAATTCAAGTCGTGATTTATTAAAGTTAGAACTTGATTTCTTTAAACATATTGATTTAATATTAGCAAGTCAATTGCCTAATTTAAAAGAAATTAAATCTTTAAATTTAAATATAAAAAGATAGTCGCCTATCTTTTTTTCATTTATCTTGAAGTTTCACACTTACAAGCTTAGATATTCCTGATTCTTGCATCGTGATTCCATATAAGGTATGAGCGTACTCCATTGTTCTTTTCTTATGAGTTATAAGTAAAAACTGGGTTTTATCTTGATAATTATCTAAATAATGACCAAAGTTGTCAACGTTTGCTTCATCTAAAGCTGCTTCAACTTCATCGAAGATACAAAATGGAACTCTTCTAATATTTAAAATAGCAAACAACAAACTAATTGCCGTTAAAGTTTTCTCGCCTCCTGATAAAAGCGTAATTGTTTTTAATTTCTTGCCTGGAGGGGACGCGGTTATCTCAACTCCCGTTTCAAGTAAATTATCAGGGTCAGTTAAACTTAAAGACGCATCTCCCCCTTTAAACATCTCCTTAAATACCTTCTTAAATTCCACTTCTAATTCTTGGAAAGTTTTCAAGAAATCACTTTGCATAACATCATCCATCTCATCAATAATTGCATATAACATATCTTTAGCATGGAATAAATCGTCTCTTTCACTTGTTAAATACATGTATCTCTCGTTAACCTCTTTAAATTCTTCAATTGAATCAAGATTAACCATTCCAATATCTTTTAAACTTTGTTTGTAAGAAGCAACTAACTCTCTTGCACTTATAATATCAATATCTAAACTATATAAACTACTTGCTTTTTCATAAGTTAAACTATATTCTGTATTTAAAATATTTAAATTATCATCTAAATTACTACTTAAACTATTTTCCTTATTAGTTAACTCATTTAATTCCCTCTCACATTGACTTTTCTCTTTTAACTTAACTTTATTAACCCCTTCTTTTTCTAAAATTAAATTCTGTATCTCATCTTTATCTTGTAATAACTTATTAATATCCCGTTCTAATTCTTCACACTCTAGTTCCATTTTATAATACTTACTATCTAACTCTTCTCTTTCTTTTGTAAAATCATCTAAATCTAAAGTTTTAAGTTCTATAGTAACATTCTCTAATTCTTTTTTAGTACTTTCTATTTTCTCTTTAGTTGTATTAATATTATCAAGGACTCTAATTAGATTAGTTCTATTATCATAGATATTTTTATCTAAATCATTAATCCTATTTTCAAGAGCATTAATATCATTTTCTAAATTACTAACTGTATTCTTATTTAAATTAACTTTAACTTCTAAATCTAGAACTTGATTTTTTAAATTATTATTAACTTTTTCAAGCGAACCACCTGTTATACTTCCTCCAACATGAATGATATCTCCGTCAAGCGTTACAATTCTATACTTATTATTAATTAATTTACTCATATTATTTCCATCATTTAAATTGTTAACAACAATAATATTTCCAAATTGATTTAAAATAATATCTTTATATAAACTATCATATTCCAAGAAATCACTTAAAACGCCTAAATAACCATTTATATTACCTAAAATATTTAAAGTATCTTTATCAATAAATCTTGGTTTAATAACATTAAGAGGTAAAAATGTTGCTCGTCCTAAATTATTACTTTTTAAATATTCAATAGCATCTCTTGCAACACTTGGGTTATCAACTACTATAAAGTTCTTAATTGACGTGATAATAACATCTAAAGCATTTTTATATTCATCAGTTGTACTAACTAAATTTAATAAAGCATCATGAACTCCTACTAATCTTTTATTATCAAGAATTTTTCTTGTATTACTATTTAAATAAATATTTTCATTTATATTATTTTTTAATACTTCTAACTTACTTTCTAAACTATACATCTCTTTAGTTTTAAAATTATATTCTTTTAAAGTATTATCTTTTTTAACTTTTAAACTATTTAATTCTTCAATTAATTTGTTTAATAGCTCTTCTATTCCTTTTTTCTTTAAGCCGTAATTATCTAAATCTTTATTTAATAAATGAATTTCATTTTCAAGACTAAATTTATTTTCTTTTAAATAATTAATATTTTCATGAATCTTAATATCTTTAGAATCATATTTACTTCTTTCATTAAGAATTACTCGATTAGTATTAATTTCTTCTTTCTCTTTAGTTTTAATAACTAAGTTATTATTCATCTCTTGTAATTCTTTTTCCATATTAATTTCTTTTAGCTTTAAATTATCAATTTCGGGACTTGTTAATTCTTTATTTAAATTAATTAATTTATCTTCTAAGTTTTTAATTTTATTTTTCGTGTCTTGATATTCTATATTCATAGTAGTAATTTCAGTTGTAATTAAAGATACTTCTATATTTTCTAACTTTTTCTTAATATCTAAATATTGTAAAGCTTTTTCACTTTGTTTTTTTAAAGGTTCAACTCTTCCTTCAACTTCATTTATAATATCATTTACTCTTTCTAAGTTAAGGTTTGTTTTATCTAGTTTTTTAAAAGCTTCTTCCCGTCTTTTTTTATATTTTAGTATTCCTGCGGCTTCTTCAATTACTAATCTTCTATCATATGGTGAATTAGATAATATTTTAGAAATTTCTCCTTGACCTATAATATTAAATGAGTTTCTTCCTATCGTACTATCTAAGAATAAATCAAGGATATCTTTAAGACGACATTTCTCTCCATTTATAAAGTATTCATTGTCCCCAGTTTTATATAATCTTCTTTTAACAGATACAGTTTGATATGGTACTTTTAAATAGTTATCAGTGTTATCAAATGTTAAACTAAC
The DNA here is from genome assembly GCA_947630585.1 of uncultured Bacilli bacterium. Classification (GTDB taxonomy): domain Bacteria; phylum Bacillota_I; class Bacilli_A; order RF39; family UBA660; genus RUG591. The sequence goes on from CANRIE010000029.1 coordinate 4,846, forward strand.
ACTTGCAACATGCATAGGACTTCTTGTTTTAGAGCCAGCAAATATAACATCTGCCATTAAGTTATCCCCTCTTAATGATTTAACTGATTGTTCTCCTAAAACAAACCTAATTGCATCAACAACATTACTTTTTCCACTTCCATTAGGTCCAACAATACAACTAATTTTATTATCTAAATTTATATTTATTTTATCAGCAAATGATTTAAAACCTGATATTTCTATTTCTTTTAAATACATAAAACACATCCTTACAAACTAAAACTGATATAATATCAGTTTTATTATCTATTATTATATTTATATTTCAAGTTGATAAGCATTAAGTTCAGTGCCATCTCCATCTACTATTTTAGTTTCTGATTTTAGGTAGAGAGTTGGGCGCACGCCACCAGGGTTGCCACCACTGTAACTACGATCCAAACTACCCGACGTGTTCCAACCAGCTACGCCATTAGAACCATAAGAAGAGGAAGACAATAGCCATTCGTAACTTTCATGGTTTGCTTCTGTTTGTAACCAACTGCTACTACTTGCTGTTCCATTAAACTTTCCATTGCCTAATATTGTATTCCAATAAGCACTATCAGCACTATATCCATAATCACTTGGATATAATAGGGCTACACTTCCTTCTAAGGTTGCACTATTGTTTGCCCATACTCGACAACTACTATTTCCTGTTACTACACCTCCACTATTATTTGTACTCGGTCCTTTTCCATCTGCACATTCTGTTGCTCTTTCATTTTTGTATGCTTCACATGGCGTATCTTTTATGTAATAAGTGCTATCATACGTTACTGCTCCTAAGTAGTATTTTGTTTTCTCATCTATCATACTTTTGGCTGTTTCATTTATTTTACTTAAATAACCTGGGTTTGTTGTATCATCATGTTCACTATTTAGCCAATATTGTAATCCTGCTGTTCCCCAATCATTATATAATGTAATACCTGTTCCATTGGTCCAATATGCATAGTCATTACTACTTCCAGTATACTGAATTTTATACTCGATTCCGTTTACTGTATATGTTGCTGGAAATATATCTCTTTTTAATACTTCATTCTTTACTATTTTTAGATGTTCTTCGCCATTTTCATCTTCGAATACTCCCACTATTCGCCATTTTTCACAATTATCTGCATTTTGAGGTTTTCCTTCTTGACAATTAAAGTAAACATAATTATTTACTCCTGTTCCAGAATATCTGCATTCTCTTAAATCTCCTGTATCAGTAATCTCTTTAGTTACATTACCACTTGCATCTTCTTTAACTCCAATTATTCCTCCTTCTTTCCCTATTGTTGCTTTAATAACATTAATTGCTAGTTCTCCTTTATCTAAATTTTGATTACCTTCTACTATTACTTTGGCCTTAAAAGTTTTATCCATATAAGTATTACTAGCATTTTCATCTAACCAAACTTTAACATGATATTCTGAAGTTTCCCCAACTTTTAATTTACCAGAACTTTCTATATATTTATCATCATTTAATACTTTAGGTTCAGAATAATCACTATTATCTTTACTTACTATATATTTAATAACCGTTTTAAACTCAGGTTCAGTAGATGTTTCATCCATATAAACACTATAGTCGGCAACAACATTTCCGGTATTTTTTACTTGAAAAACTAGTTCATCTTCTAAACTCTTACCTTCATCATCAGTCATAGGATACATATCAGATAAAGTTAAAAAATTAGTTTTAGAATCAACAAAGGTAACCTCAAGTGTTCCTACATTAATAACATAATTATTAGTAGATTCTTTGGTATAAACTAAATAAGCAAAACTAGAACCTAGCACTAATATTAAACTTAAAGTTATTATTAAAATTAATAAATTTCTTTTATTATTCATGTTATCTCCTTTTAATTTCAGTATTTAAAATCTCTTTATTTAATCTATATTTAACATTATCAATTATCATTTTATAAGTATAAGTTGTATCTTGAAAACTATTATTACTTTTCTTTTTAATATCTCCAATTAACCAACTAGCATTTGGTAATTTAAAATTAGTACTTGGATAAAAATAGAAATCATTAGAATTATTATCATATGATAAAACTATATTATCTTTATAATAAATTAAATCTTGATTTGGAAACTTAATATTAACTTTACTATCATTACTTAATAAACTAATATTTTTATTACCTATATATTCACTTTTTCTAAGAAAACTTTTTAAAGAAGTGAAATTAACTTGAAATCTATCATTTAGTATATCATAATAACGATGATGTTTTAAACTATAAAATCTACTTTTATTATTATCTTTATTAATTAAAGAGATTATATCACCATTAAACTTATTTATATATATTAAAGGTTCAAATTCATTTAAATAAGTTAATTCAGTATCAATATCATTAAATTCAAATCTATTTACAATTGGAATTATCTTAGTTATCTCATCATCACTTGTTGCATCAATTCTAAAACATACTTGTTTATATAAATCACGAGCTGCTTCTGTATTAACAAGATTTAGTTTTTCTTTTAACATTTTCTTTAAAGAATTCTTAATTTCTTTAGAATTAGTTTTATCCTTATTAATACTTTTTATTTCATTAGTTAAATTATTAATTCTATCTAAATCTTTTTGATATCTATCTACAAGTTCATGAACTTTCTTAATATTAGAATCTAATTTAGCTTTCTTACTTTCTCGTTTTTCCTTCTTAGGTGCATTCAATAAACTTAATTCTTTGTAATACTCATCTTCTAAAGCTTTTAATTCTTCAACTGTTTTTACATATTGAACTTTAATAATATATTTTTCAGTTAAATCATTATATTTAATATTAGGTTTCGTTAAATATACTAAACTACGTTCAAAATCAAATATCTCTTCTAAAAGAATAAATTCAGGGTCTAGTATATTTTCAATTAAGATATTATAATAACTTGTTCCTTTCTTTAAAGCTTCTATATCAGTAGTTTCTTTAATAAATTTATTTCTTACCCCTTTTAAATCATCTTTCGTATAATTTGGTTTTAATTTATAAAATTCTAAGGCTTCATTCATCTTACCACCATCCTATATTAAAAGTATAACATTAAGTTATAAATAAGTCAATTTTACTTTTTAAATAAAATGTGATATTATATATAATCTTGAGTTTGACAGTTTAAAATTGAAAAATTGCCCTCAAACTTATATTGTATAAGGGCGAAATGAGTAA
>CANRIE010000030.1 GCA_947630585.1 uncultured Bacilli bacterium
GGGGCGTATCAAAAAATCATCTAAATAAAATTGCAATAAATGATAATTTTCGACATATAAAACTGGTAGAATAATACTACTAGCTTTTATATGTCTTTTTAATTTTGATTTGTAAAACGGGACTAAATGTGTTAAAATATAAATAGAATGGAGTAATAAAATATGAATAATAAAAGAAATTTATTAATAATGATAATAACATTAAGTTTAGTATTAATATTAGGTTCTAGTTATGCTTATTTAATGTATACTAAAGAATCAAATAATAGTTATGTAATTAATGTAGGGACATTAGAAGTTACATTTGTAGACAGTGAAACTCAGTTTTTAAATTTAACTAATATGTATCCTATGACTGATGATGAAGGTAAGAGTTTAGAACAAGAGTTAGTTTTCCAAGTAAAAAATACAGGTAACTTAGTTGCTAATTATAATGTTTATATAGAAGAGTTATCAACTGAACCTGAATTTAAAACAGTTATTAAATATATAGTAAATAAAGATAATAAAGGTTATTCTGAACCTGAAGTATTAAATGATGATAAATATATAGAGAGTTCTGGTAAATTAAAGGTAGGAGAAACAAGTGAATATCATGTTAAAGTATGGCTTATGGAAACTGCTGATAATACTTACATGAATAAAGAATTTAAAGCTAAAGTAATAGTTGAAGGAAATCAAAATTTAGATAAGGGTGTTCCTTTACTAGATACAATTAAAGAAGCAATTGCAAATCATACAACTGATACTTGTATTCCCACTATAACTGATGATAATGGAACGCCAGATAATAAAGATGATGACACCATTTATTTTTCAGGAGATAATGATTGTGTAAACTTTAACTATGTATGGTATTCAGGAAAACTATGGAGAATAGTTGCCACAAATCCAGATGGTTCCATGAAACTAGTAACGCAAGATGCAATAACAGCAATAAATTGGGGTTCTAATACAACTTATAGTGGTTCATGGATATATCAATGGTTAAATGAAGATTTTAAGGATACATTATATAATTATGAAGAAATAATCGTACAAAATGCCTCTTGGAATGCAACTGAAACTACAAGTTATGCTACGAAAATACCTGAAACAACAATGGTAACTGGAGATGTAGGATTATTAAATACTTATGAATATTATCAAAGTTATAAAAATACAACTTATTCAAGTGGATATTTAAATATAGGCTATTTTTGGTGGTTAATAACACCATATAGTAGCTCTTACGTGCGGTCCGTCGACTGCGATGGTTCTCTCGGTATCTACCTTCTGTCGTCGTTTGAGTATGGTGCTCGCCCATCCATTAATCTAAAATCCAATATCGGAATAGTAGCAGGAGGAGATGGAAGTGAGACAAATCCATATCGAATAAACGGGGATAAGGAGCCAGGAAATAGTGGAGAATTAATTAATACTAGATTAAGTGGGGAATATGTCAAAGTAGATAATAAAGTATATAGAATAGTAGGAATAGAAAATAACACAACAAAATTAACAAGTGTCGATTATGTAAGAGATGGTAGTGGAGTATTAACTAAAAATTTTGGAAGTAAAACAAGTTGGAAAACATCAGTTGAAACAGATAGTGATGATTATTGGGGACATTACTTGAACAACACCTGGTTAACAAGTGAATTAAAAAATTATATAACAGAGGGAACATATTATTTGGGTCAAGTTGGTTCATCATCGAGTTATAAAAATTCAATATGTAGTGCAAGTAATACAGAAGAACGCACAAGTAGTTGTGAAAAAACAAGTAGTACTTGGACAGGACTTGTAGGATTACCAAGAATGGGAGAAATGTTTTCGGCACAATTAGGTAGTGGATATTCTTCATCAAGCGTTATATGGTTAATAACGCCATCTAGTAGCTCGACCGTGCGGTACGTCAACGACAATGGTCTTCTCGGTACCCCCAATCCGTCGTCGCGTGCGTATGGTGCTCGCCCATCCATCAATCTAAAATCTAGTGTCAAGATAACTGGAGGAGATGGAATGACACCAGAAAGTGCCTACACAATCGGATTTGAAGGTCAAGAAAAATGAAATAAAATGAAAAAAATAAAATGAAAAAAATGTGAAAAAACACTTGATTATATGTACTTAATGATATATAATATCAAATGTCTTGAGCGGAATGACAAGACTGAGTACGGTGTTTTCAATCGGAAAATTGGTCTGTGGAGGGAATATTATCCCGATGAAGCAGAAATGTGGGGTCGTGAGGCCCCACTCATCATATAAAAATAATTTCAAAATTTTTCCAATAAATATTGAAATAATATAAATATATGATATAATGATTACAGATGAGTGGGAGCAATCCTACTCTTTAATTTAATAGGAGGAGTATGGAAAATAAGGTAAAAGAGTTACTTAAAGGAAAACTTGATGAATTGAATATGGTTGTTGATAGTGTTGCTTTAGAGAGTGAAAACAATCAGTTATACTTAAGAATATGTTTAGATAGTCCTGATGTAATTGATATTGATAAAGTAGTACTTGCAACTAATATTATTAATCCAATTATGGATGATGCTGATTTAATCGATGAAAAATACATCTTAGAAGTATATGGAAAAAGTAAAGGAAGTGATAATGATGAATGCTAAAGAATTTTTAACGGCACTTGATAATATTGTTAAAGAAAAAAATATTGATAGACAAGTTGTAATTGATGCCATGGAGACAGCTTTAACAACAGCTTACAAAAAGAATTATGGAAAAAGTAATAGCAAAGTTTTAGTTAATCCTGAAACAGGTGAAATTAAAGTATATTCTTATATTACCGTTGTGCCTGATATAATAGAAGAAGTTGATGAAGAAGGAAATACGATTACTAAAGAAATTAATCCTGATTTAGAAATTAGGGTAAGTGATGCTAAAAAGATTAATAAAACTTTAGAAGTAGGAGATACTATTGATACTCCTGTAACTCCTAAAGATGATTTTTCAAGAGTTGCAACCTCAACTGCTAAACAAGTTGTAATTCAAAAAATAAGAGAAGCTGAAAGAAGTAGTATTTTAGCTGAATTCGAAGGCAAAGAAGGCGAATTATTAATTGGGACAGTTGAATTAGAAGATACTGATAACTTCTTTATTAATTTAGGAAGAAGTAATGGTATTTTACCAAGAAAAGAATTAATTCCTGGAGAAAAAATTGAAATGGGTTCAACTATTAAAGTTTATGTTACTAAGATTGATAACTCAGGACGAAATTTAGTTATTAAATTAAGTAGAACTCATTATGGATTTGTAAGACGATTATTTGAACTTGAAATACCTGAATTTCAAGATGGAACTATTCTAATGCACTCAGTTGTAAGAGAAGCTGGAGTTAGATGCAAAGTTGCAGTTTACTCAGAAAATCCTAACTTTGATCCAATTGGAGCTTGTATTGGTAATAAAGGAATGAGAATTGGAAATATTCTAAAAGAGTTGAAGGGTGAGAAAGTTGATTTAATTAAATATGATAAAGATCCTAAAATATTTATTGAAAATGCTTTAGCACCAGCTAAGAATTTAACAGTTATCATAACTGATCCTAAGAAGAATGAAGCGATGGTTGTTGCTGATAAAGATAATTTCTCTCTTGCAATTGGTAAAAAGGGAATTAATGCTAAACTTGCAAGTCGGCTAACAAAATACAAACTTGATATAAAAAGCGTAGAAGAAGCAAGTGAACTTGGGATTAAAATTCAATAGGTGACGCATGAAAGTTAAGAAAATACCCCTTCGGACTTGTGTTGTAACTCATGAAAAATTACCAAAGCAAGAGCTACTTCGGATAGTTAGAACTCCAGAAGGAATGATTGAAGCGGATTTAACTGGTAAAAAAAATGGGCGAGGCGCATATATTAAAAGTGATTTAGAAACATTAGAGAAAGCACGTAAGAGTAAAATATTAGAGAAACATTTAGAAGTTTCAATAAGTGAAGATGTATACGAAAGTATTAAAGAGGTAATTATAAATAAAAATTAAGAAAGAGGTGGAATATGAGTATATTAGAGTATGCCTTAGACGTTAATAAAGATGTTTCAGAAATTATTAGTCTATGTGAATCTTTAAATATTAAAAAGACCCTTGAAGATGATATTTTAACTGATGATGAAATAATCATGTTAGATAATGAAATTGATTCTTTAAAAGAAAATGAAAATCCTGATTATGAAATTGATGAGGAGTTAGAGAGCAAAGTAGATAACTTAGTTAGTAAGATGGATATGGATTTAGATGAAATTACTACTAAGAAAGAAAAGGTTAAGAGTAAAGTTGAAAGTAAAAATGATGCTAAGATTAAATTTCAAAAAGGAAGAAAAGAAATTTATAAACATCGCGATAAATTAATGGAGAACAAGGAAGATGATGATGTTATTGTTTATCATGAAAAAATGACACCTGCAAGTCTTGCTGGACTTCTTAAGGTAAGTGGGGCTGAGATTGTTCAAAAATTATTTAATCTTGGGGTGATGGCTAATTTAAATCAAACTTTAAACTTTGAAACTGTTGAGTTATTATTACTTGATTATAACAAGAAATTAAAAAATGAAGAAAGTGTTGATAAGTCTAACTTTGAACAATATGAAATTGTTGATAAAGAAGAAGATTTAGTATCACGGCCTCCTGTTATAACAATAATGGGACATGTTGATCATGGAAAAACTACTTTACTTGATACAATTAGAAAAACAAGTGTTGCAGAAGGTGAAGCCGGCGGAATAACTCAAGCAATTGGGGCTTATCAAGTTGAAGTAAATGGTAAAAAAGTAACATTTATTGACACTCCAGGTCATGAAGCATTTACGAAGATGCGTTCAAGAGGTGCAAGTGTTACAGATATCGTAGTTTTGATAGTTGCTGCAAACGATGGAGTGATGCCTCAAACTAAAGAGGCAATTGATCACGCGAAAGCAGCTGGAGTTCCAATTGTTGTTGCTGTAAATAAAGTTGATTTACCAGATGCTAATGTTGATAAAGTATTAACGGAATTAACTGAATGTGGACTTGTTCCTGAAAAATTTGGAGGAGATGTTATTACTTGCAACATTTCAGCTAAAAAAGGTGATGGCGTACCAGAACTTTTAGAAACTTTGTTACTTGTTGCTGAGATGGCTGATTTGAAAGCCAATCCTAATCGGTATGCAACAGGAACTGTACTTGAAGCAAGGACTGACCAAAAGGTTGGAAGTATTGTAACCTTACTTGTTCAAAGTGGTACTTTAAGACTTGGAGACCCAGTTGTAATTGGAACTAGTTACGGGAAAATTAGAACTTTAAAAGATGATCGAGGAAATAACATCACAACAGCTCTTCCATCAACTCCTGTTGAAATAACTGGTATTAACGATTTACCATTAGCAGGTGATAAGTTCATGGCTTTTGAAACTGAGAAAGAAGCAAGAGCAATTTCGCTTGAAAGACAAACAAGAAGTAGAGATGCTGATACTAATAAAGCTGGAATGAGTTTAGATGACTTGTTTAGTATGGTTGAAGCTGGAGAAAAAGAAATCAATGTTGTTTTAAAATGTGATGTTAAAGGTAGCGAAGAAGCTGTTAAAGCGTCCCTAGGTAAAATTAATGTTGATGGTGTCTGGGTTAATGTTATTAGAAGTGGTGTTGGAGCAATTACAGAAAGTGATATTTTACTTGCTCAAGCCTCAAATGCTATTATAATTGGTTTTAACGTAAGACCAAATAATAAGATAATTGATTTTGCTAAAGAAAAGAATGTTGAAATTAGATTATATGATATTATTTATAAAGTTGTTGAGGAGATGGAAGATGCAATAAGAGGAATGCTTGATCCAGTTTACGAGGAAGTTGTATTAGGAACAGCTGAAGTAAGACAAATTTTCAAATTCTCAAAAATTGGTAATATTGCTGGATCTCATGTTATAAAAGGTGTTATTAAAAATGGTAGTGATGCAAGAGTAATTCGGGATTCAGTTGTTGTTTATACTGGTAAAATTGGTTCTTTACAACATGAAAAAGATAGTGTTAAAGAAGTTAAAAATGGCTTTGATTGTGGTATAACAATTGCTGACTATCAAGATATTAAAGAAGGCGACATCATTGAAGTATTTGAAAATGTTGAGGTAAAAAAATAATGGAAAAAGTTAAATTAGAGCGCATTAATAATGCTTTTATGGAACAACTTAATATTATATTTGGAACGGAGATTAAAAATCCTATTTTAAAGAAGGTTGTTGTAACAGGGGTTAGTATTACTAATGATTTAAGTTATGCAAAAGTTTATTTCACTTGCTTTGATGAAGATAGAAAAGAAATTTTAAAAGAATTAAAAGATAGTGCTGGATTTATTAGAGGCGAAGTATCAAAACGAGTTGAAATAAGACATACACCTGAATTAATTTTTGAATATGATGAGTCACTAGAATATGCTAAGAGAATTGAAGATAAAATTAAAGAAATAAATGAATAATGCTTGCATATTTAAAAAAAGTTTTATATAATTATAAAGAAAAAACGATGACGGGCTTGGAAACCTATCAGTTATATAGAAAGAGAGATTCTTATGAATAAGTAAAGTGGAACCGCGGGGTAACTCGTCTTTACAAAAAGTAAGGGTCTTTTTATTTTAAAGGAGAGGATATATTTATGAAAATGGAAGATTTAGTTAATTATTGTAAACAATATGGTTTCATTTTTCAAGGAAGTGAAATCTATGGAGGACTTGCTAATTCTTGGGACTTTGGTCCTTTAGGAAGAGAATTGAAAGAAAATTTAAAGAAAATGTGGTGGCAAGAATTTGTTTTATCGAAAAAGAATAGTTATGGACTTGATTCAGCTATCATTATGAACCCTAATGTTTGGGTTGCAAGTGGTCATGTTGCATCATTCTCAGACCCACTTATTGATTGCAAAAAATGTAAGGCAAGACATAGAGCTGATAAGTTAATTGAAGATGCAACGAATGGGAAAGTTACAGCTGATGGTTGGGATAACAAGGAAATTGAAGATTATATTAATGAAAATAATATTGCTTGTCCAACTTGTGGAGGACATGACTTTACTCCAATTAGAAAGTTTAATTTATTATTTGAAACTTATATGGGAGTTACCGAGGACTCTAAAAGCAAAGTATATCTAAGAGGTGAAACTGCTCAAGGAATATTTGTTAATTTCAAGAATATAGAACGTTCAATGCGAGCTAAATTACCATTTGGAATTGGTCAAATTGGTAAAGCCTTCAGAAATGAAATAACTCCAAGTAACTTTATTTTTAGAGTAAGAGAATTTGAACAAATGGAATATGAATTTTTCTGTAAACCAGATACAGATTTAGAATGGTTTAAATATTGGAAACAATTTTGTATGGATTTCTTAATTAAACTTGGACTTAATAAAGATAATCTTCGATTTAGGGATCATAGTAAAGAAGAATTAAGTTTCTATTCTAAAGCAACTACTGATATTGAGTATTTATTCCCAATGGGATGGGGAGAACTTTGGGGTATTGCAGATAGAACTGATTATGACCTTAATTGTCATATGAAACATTCTAAAGAAGATTTAACTTACTTTGATCAAGATACTAATGAAAGATATGTTCCTTATGTTGTTGAACCAAGTGTTGGAGTAGATAGATTAGTATTAGCCCTTTTGTGTGATGCGTATAAACCAAATTATGAAGAAAATGGAGTTACAAGAGAATTATTAAAAATTAATTATAAATTAGCACCATATAAAGTAACAGTTTTACCACTTATTAAAAAGCAACACGCT
>CANRIE010000031.1 GCA_947630585.1 uncultured Bacilli bacterium
CAATTTAATGCAATTGCTTTTAGACAAGTAAATGCAACCACTATGTTAAAAATTGCATTTACTTGTCTAAGTAAGAAAATTAACAAAAGTATACACAGAATATTGATTTTTGTGTATACTTTTGTTAAAATTAGATTGGGTGATGAAATGTTATATTTTAGAAATGAGTTAGTCAAAAACAAATACTCTACGTATCAGCTTAATAAAGCAATTAAAAATAAGGAATTATTTAAGGTTGGGAAAGGATTATATTCAGATATAGAATTTGTAAATCCTTTAGAGATAATTACAAAACAATATCCTAATGCTATTTTTACATCCGATAGTGCCTATTATTATTATGATTTAACAGATGTTATACCTGATTATTTTTATTTAGCAACTAAAAGAACCGATGTAAGAATAAACGACAAAAACATTAAACAAATATTTATACCTAATGATTTATTTGAATTTGGTAAAACTCAAATAGAAATAGAGAATGTTAAAATTAATATATATGATGAAGAAAGAATGTTAGTAGAATTAATTAGAAAAAGAAATATAATTCCCTTTGATTATTATAAAGAGATAATTAATAATTATAGAAAGAAAAAAGATGAACTTGATATATATAAGATTGAAGAATATATCTCATATTATAAAAATGAAAAAGTATTATATGATACTTTAATGCGTGAGGTGTTTTAATGAATTTAGAAGAACTAAGAGCAAAATATCTTAATAATGGCTTTTCACTTGCTAATGCTTCGGCTAAAATTTGCCAAGATATTATTTTAAATAAAATATCTAAAAGTAAATTGAATAGAAATGTAACTATTAAAGGTGGAGTAGTTATGTATGGATTATCTAATGATAAAAGACGTGCAACAAGAGATTTGGATTTAGATTTTATAAAATATTCACTTTCTGAAGAATCAATAAAAAAGTTTATAGATACATTAAACTTAGTAGATGATGGTATTAAAATATATATAGATAAAGATATAGAAGAGTTGAATCATCAAGATTATAAGGGAAAAAGAGTTAATGTTACATTAAAAGATAAAAATAATTTTAGTGTTTCTGCTAAATTAGATATAGGTGTTCATAAAAATTTTGATATTAAACAAGATGAATATTGTTTTAATTTAGAAGCAATTAATGAAAATGCAATCCTTATTATTAATTCAAAAGAACAAATAATTTCTGAAAAACTAAAATCATTATTAAGATTTGGTTTTAGGACAACAAGATATAAAGATATATTTGATATTTATTTTTTAATCAATAAAACAGATATTAATAAAGATGATTTATTTAAGATAATAAACAAATTAATAATTGAAGATACTTTAATGCGTGAAAATAATATAAAAGATATAATAAATAATTTAACTATTACGCTTAATAATAATAATTTTAAACATAATCTATCAGAAGCAAGAAATAATTGGCTTGGTATTTCTGTTGATGAAGTAATTAATAATGTTATAGATTACTTTAAGTCTTTAGAAGTAGTTCAAGTATAAATAATGATATTAGAATAATTTAATAATTGTTCTTTTTTTTATTAGTTTTCATAAGATTAAAAGAAAAAGGAGACAAAATGGAAACTAATGAAATAGAAGTTAAATTTAATACTAAGGAGTTACCATTTGAATATAAATGGTTAGAATTTAGATTAATTATAAATAAAGAATTATATGATGAAAAGATTATTGATTTAAAAATATTTAAAGAGATGGAAGAAGAGATATTATCACGACTTACTAAAATAAAAAATCAATATCTTAAATGTCTTGTATAGGAGAATTTATGGATCTTAAAAAAGCAAGAGAAGAATTAAGAAAAGGAATAACTATATATGATATGAAGTTAAGAGTCGGTTATTATGCCAGAGTTTCAACTGATAAAGATGACCAATTAAACTCTTTAGAAAATCAACAACATTATTTTGAAGATATGATTAATGAAAATAAAAATTGGACTTTAGTTGCTTCTTATATAGATGAAGGAATTTCAGGAACGCAAGTAAGAAAAAGAGGAAATTTTTTAAAAATGATTGAAGATGCAACTTTAGGAAAAATTGATTTAATCTTAACTAAAGAAATATCAAGATTTTCAAGAAATACAGTCGATAGTATTAAATATACAGAATATTTATTAAAAAATGGAGTTATTGTTTATTTTTTATCGGATAACTTAAATACTATATCACCTGATTCCGAATTTAGGTTAACAATTATGTCTAGTTTAGCTCAAGATGAGGTTCGAAAATTATCAGAAAGAGTTAAATTTGGAATTAATCGAATGATTAAAGATGGAAAATTAATTGGAGGTAATTTAACCGGTTATTATAAGAAAAATGGTAGATATGAAATAAACAAAGAAGAAGCCTTTATAATTGAATATTTATTTACAACTTATGCAAGTGGAAGAGTTGGACTTAAAAAAATTGGAGAAGAACTAGCAAGTCTTGGTTATTTTAATTCCAAAGGAGGAGTATATTCAGATACTACTTTGGCTAAATTCTTAACTAATCCAAGATATAAAGGTTATTATACCGCAAGACTAAGTGAAGTTGAAGATTATAAAACTCATAAGAAAAAGAAAGTTCCAAAAGAAAATCAAATAATATATAAAGATACCAAAATTCCTCCAATAGTATCAGAAGAACTATGGGATAAAGCCAATCTTTTACATGAACAAAGAAAAAAAATACCATCTAGGCATGTTTTAAATTCTAATGACCATATCAAAAAATATAAGTATTCATCTAAATTATATTGTAAAGATTGTGGGAATGTTTTTATTAGAAATGGGGGATCTAATCGTAGTAATAATCCAATTTGGACTTGTAAAACTTATAAAAACTTAGGAGTTTTAAAATGTGCATCACCTAATATAAAAGAAACTGATTTAGATAAAATATTTATAGAATTATTTAGTAATATTTTAAAAAATAAAGAACAATATATAACTATAATTTTTAATGAATATCAAAATATAATTAAAAATTATAATAATGATTTTGAAATTAAAGATATTAATAATAAAATAATTAATATTAAAAAACAAAAAGATAAATTATTTGATTTAAGTGTTAAAGGCATGATAGATGATTTTGAATTTAAAGCAAGAAATGATAAGTTTAATCTTGAATTAGTTAATTTAGAAAATATGATAAATGATAACTCTTTAAAATTAAATAAAGATTTAGAATTAAAGAATAAATTAGATTTACTTAATAGTAGTTTAAATAGGAAATTAGATATTAAAGAAAATTTAGCTTATTTAGTTAATTTATTGGTTAATCGAGTTGAAATAGAAAAAATAAATGGGAATCGTAAGCATATAATATTAAAAATAATTTATGATTTTAATAATCCAGATACGATTATTGAATTAGATATGAATAATAAGAATAATGTTCCTGTAGAATTATGAAGCAACCCTGGGTTTGTGAAACTTGGACAATTACTTGGAAAAGAAAGGTTATTCTCATACTTTGATTTATTTGGATTTGGGAAGAAGACGGGAATTGATTTAAATGGGGAAAGTGATGGAATTATGTTCCCTCTTGATAAAGTAGGAGAGCTAGAGTTAGTAACCTCGGCTTTTGGGCAAGGAATAAGTGTAACTCCTATTCAACAAGTAACAGCCGTTAGTAGTGTTGTTAATGGGGGTAATTTATATATGCCATATGTTGTTAAAAGTATTAATGAACCAACTACTAATAGTGTTATTTTAAGTAATGAAAAGAAATTAATTAGAAAAACAATTAGTAAAGAAACAAGTGAGACTATGAAGTATGCTCTTGAAAGTGTTGTTGCAAGAGGAGGAGGAAGATATGCTTATATTGATGGATATCGAATAGGGGGAAAAACGGGAACTGCTCAAAAGGTTAAAGATGGCGTTTATTTAGATAATAACTATATTATGAGTTTCATGGCAGTTGTTCCAAGTAATGACCCAAAAGCAATTTTATATGTTGCAATTGATAATCCTAAAAATACGGCTCTTTTATCAAGTTATACAACTGCTCCCGTTGCAAGACGAATTTTACTTGATATTATAGATGCTCTTGATATAAAAAGACAAAGTGGAGCAATTGAAAAAGTTCATTACTGGGATGATGAAATTTATTATACATTACCAGATACGGTTGGAAAATCAAGAAAAGAAGCCGTTCGTGATTTATTCTATTATAATGTTGAATATTCAGGGAGTGGTGAGAAAGTCTTAGAACAAAGTCCTAAAGGTGGAACTTATTTAGCAGCAGGATCAACAGTTAGATTACTACTTGGAAATTAATAAATATGTGCTATAATATATACAAGTGATTGGAGATATATTATGTTAATAGAAAAAATAAAAACGGAATTAATTGCTCAAAAAAAATCAAAGTTTAAAGGTAATATTTATGATTATACAAACTCACTTTTCCTATAATTCTAATAAAATTGCAGGTTCAAATTTGATGAAGAGATTTAGAAGAAATATATATAACTAATTATTTTATTCCCAAACCAAATATTCCTATAAAACTAGATGATTTAATTAAGATGAAAAATTATTTTCAGTTATTTGATTATACTCTTGATATAATTGATGAACCACTTACCAGAAATAATTATTAATTATTATAAAATTCTTAAAAGAAATACAACTCTTAATAACATAAAAAAAGAAATCAATGAATTACTAAAAGAATATAATAAATTAAAGAAAATCACGATTTCTTATATCATAGATTTTTATTACCAATTTGAATGTATTCATGCGTTTAATGATGTAAATGGGCGAGGGGGCAGAATGATTATGTTTAAAGAATGTTTAAAAAATATAAAGAAGATAAGTTTTTAGTTAATACTATTAAACATGAACAAGATTTATATGAGGGGATTCAAAAGATTTGTTAAATTTTAATTTAGATATTCCTTAGAATTTTATCTTGAAAAAATTCTAAAATACTATATAATAAATATAGATTAGGAGTTATTTAAAAATGAAAGATGAAATTATAAATGATTTAAAAAACATTAAACGGGATTTTAAAAATAAGAACTATAAAAGGCAAATAGCAAATATTTTAACAGCCTTAAGATTACTAGCACCATTTATTCTTATTCCGCTTATTTATTTAGATAAGCTATTTGCCTCAGTTATTGTTATTATAATATTTTCTTTAACTGATACTTTTGATGGTTATTTTGCTAGAAAATATAATGCTGTATCAACATTTGGTAAATATTTAGATGCTACTGTTGATAAAATATTTGCTTTAAGTTTATTAATTCCTCTTATTATTAAAAGTAATTTAAATTTAAATAATTATAGTTTAATATATATAAATATATTATTAGAACTAATAATTGCTAGTTTAAATATCTATTCATTTTTTAAAAACTTAAAACCTCAATCAACTATTCCTGGTAAAATAAAAACTATTTTCTTATTTATATTACTTGGACTTTTATATTTAAATAAATTAATAACTATTAAAGATATTTATATATTAATTTTTATAATAATAACTATTATTATGCAAATAATAGCCATTATTTCTTATCTTAAAAAAATAAAAAGAAGATGATTATTTCTTCTTTTTAATAATGGGATCATCACTTCTTCCAGCAAGATAATCTAGGCTAACATTACATAACTTGGCTAAGTTATAAAGAAATACTGTTAAAGCCATAGTTGTACCACTTTCGTAAGAACTAATATTAGATTGGCAAGTATTTAGAAGTTTAGCTAATTCAGTTTGTTTAAAACCATTTTTAAGTCTAACTTCTCTAAATCTTGTTCTAATTATTTCGTTATCTAATTGGTATTCTTTTTCTGGTTTAACATTGATGTTAGTAAAACCAACAACATAATCCATTGAAACACCAAAGATATTACAGAAATTATTTAAGTGTTTTAATGGAATAAAATGTTCACCAGTTTCAAAGTAATTATAACTAGATTTACTTACTCCAAGAATTTCTCCCATTTCTCTTTGAGAAAGTTCTAATCCTTCTCGAATTCTTTTCATGTTATAGAACATATTTACTACCACCAAAATGATTTTCTCATTAAAATATTGAGAAAATGGGATTTGTCCACGGAATGTGATATACAAATTTTTCCAATAATTATTATTTGCAACATTTTGTGTAAATATGCGTAAACTAGGTTAAATTATTATGCAAAAAGAATTGCATAAATTAATTAATCATGATATCATGGTAATAGATTAGAAAGGATGTGACTCTCATGAGTAAAATTTTAAATGTATCAAGAATATCTGTTAACAATTTGATAACCATGGGGGGGGTGTACTTTATGTTGACGTCCACATAAGATACATTATGTTGACATTTTGATTATGTTGACATTTTAAAAGAATCCTTGATAAATAAGGGTTCTTTTTTAATTTTGTCAACATAATATTTAAGCAATATGATATTATTATTTTGTGAAAATTAAAATAAGGAGGTAATTATATGATTTCACAAAATAATACGAAAAACAATAGTTTTTCAAAAGAATATTTTGAATATTTAGAGTATGTAAATACTTTAAATATTAAAGAAGAAAGTAAAGACTGGAGGCTGAAACATATCCGAGGTTTTGATATTTATCTGAGAGCCAATGATATAGATTTTCAAAATTTATCAAAGCTAGATGTATATAATTACATGGATAGTATAAGTAGTTTAAGCTCCAGAACTAAGGAAAATCGAGCTATCTGTATTAGAATGTTTTTAGATTTTCTTCATGAAAAAGCCGAACTAGAAATAAATGGCAGAGAAACATTTCCAACAATAGTTTGTACTAAATATTCTACTATTCCTAGTTATTATGTAGATGAAGAAATAAGGGAAGTTATAAATTCAGTAGATATAACTAGCCCACTAGGAAAACGCGATTATGCAATGTTGCTAATATTAACAACTTACGGAATAAGGCAAAAAGATTTAATTAACTTATCTTATTCAAATATAAATTGGAATGACAATAAAATCATCATCATTCAAAGTAAAGATAATGAAGTAAATGAATTTCCTTTAACTAAAGAAATAAGATATGCACTTTTAGATTATTTAAAAAATGTAAGACCAAAAAGTGATTTACCATATATTTTTTTAACTCAAGATGGGAAAAAAATTTCATCTGGTGGTTGCTACAATATAGTTAATAAATATTTTAAAAAGGCAAATATTAATATCGGATTAAGACACCATGGAGTGCATGCCTTTAGACATAGTTTAGCAACATCACTTTTAACATCAGGTATAGGAATAGATGAAATTTCAGCTGTATTAGGACATGATGATGTTTCATCAACAGAAGTTTATGCAAGAGTTAATTTTAATGAATTAAAAAAATTATCTTTGGAGGTGCCAAAATGGTACAAATAAATGGTCCTTTCAAAGATATAATTCCAAACTTTCAAAAATACAAAAAAAGTTTAGGATATAAATATGATAACATATATAAATATTATAGACTAGATAAAATTTTATTTGATAATAATATAGTTGATTTAAAAGATAGCAAAAAAATTTATGAAGTACTAGTAACTAATGAAACCAATTTAAACAAAAAAAATGAACACTACTCAGCTTTGAAAGAACTTTATAAATATATGAAATTAATTGGTTATGATGATTTATATTTTGAATCCTTATGTTTTTCAAATACATCAAACTTTGAACCAACAATTTTAACTAAACATCAACTTAAAATTTTCTTTGAAACATTGGATTCTTTTTGTAAAA
>CANRIE010000032.1 GCA_947630585.1 uncultured Bacilli bacterium
AACTTTCGCATAACTTGCTAAAGAAGTAATAAGTCCAATGTTTTGTCCTTCAGGTGATTCAATCGGACAAATTCTTCCGTAGTGACTAGCATTAACATCACGAACTTCAACACCAGCTCTATCTCTTGATAATCCACCAGGTCCTAAAGCTGATAAACGTCTCTTATTAGTAAGTTCAGCAAGTGGGTTAGTTTGATCCATGAATTGAGATAATTGGCTACTTCCAAAGAACTCTTTCATAGCTGCTGTAACTGGTCTTATATTAATTAAAGTTTTAGGGGTTACTTCCTCCATCTCTTGAGTTGTCATTCTCTCACGAATAACTCTTTCCATTCTTGCAACACCAATTCTAAATTGATTTTGTAAAAGTTCTCCAACTTGTCTAATTCGTCTGTTTCCTAAATGGTCAATTTCATCATAATTTCCAACACCATGTAATAAATTTAAGTAATAAGAAACTGATGCATAAACATCTGAGATTGTTAAACGTTTAACATCTATACTTTGGTCATTTCCAATTACTATTAATTTATTTTTCTTATTGTTTGGATCATATATTTTAATAGTTTGAACCTTATTATAGGTATCTAAATCATCATTAATTTTAACTTCAACTAAATTATAACCATTATTAAATAATCCTTTTAATTCTTCTAGGATATCTTTATTAATAACTGTATCTTTAGGAATTTTAACCACTCCATCAACAACTACATCTTCAGCTAAAGTTTGATTTAAGAGTCTATCACATATATTTAATTTTCGATTAAATTTATATCTTCCAACTCTTGCTAAATCATATCTAAATTCATCAAAGAATCTAGTAATTAATTGGTTTTTAGAACTATCTAAAGTTGCTGGCTCACCTGGTCTTAATTTTTCATAAATTTCAAGTAAAGCTTCATCAGTATTTCTAGTTCCATCTTTAGCAATTGTATTTTCTAAATATTCATCTTTCCCAAATACCTTATATATATCTTCATCACTTGATAGTCCGAATGCTCTTAAAAGCGTTGTTAACGTAACTTTTCTTGTTCTATCAATTCTTACATAAACAACATCCCTGGCATCAGTTTCAAACTCTAACCAAGTACCACGAGTTGGTATGATTTGAGACGTAATTACTTCTCTTCCATTTTTATCAGTTTCTGTGTTAAAATAAACACTTGGACTTCTTACTAATTGACTAACAATAACCCGTTCAGCCCCATTAATAATGAATGTTCCACTATCCGTCATTATAGGCATATCACCTAAAAAGATTTCTTGCTCTTTAACCTCTCCAGTTTCATGATTAAAAAGCCTTACTTGCACTTTTAAAGGTGCAGAGAAAGTTGTCTCTCTATCCTTACTTTCTTTAATCGAAAACCTAGGTTCTTCAAAATGATATTCCCCAAATTCTAATGAATAAGTACCTGAAAAATTTTCAACTGGAAATAAATCATCAAACACTTCTTGAATACCAGTATTGATGAACCAATCATAACTCTTCTTTTGAATCTCAAGTAAATCCTTTAATTCAAACGTATTTTTAATCCTTGAAAAGGATCTTCTTTGACGATAATCGCCACAATCAATAAGCTTATAAGCCATTTTGTTTTCACCCCTATACACTATTTTTTCTTTAACATATTAACAATTTATAATACGCCGCCAATTTATATTAATAACATACTTTCAATCAATAGTCAACTATATTTCATAATTTTTTTAACTTTTTTTACTTAAGTCTTTAAAGCCAGGATATAAAACCCTTTACTTTTTTCTAAAACTTTAATTTCATATATATCTTTAAAATCTTTAATAAATGATTTAGCACCTTGTTCTTTTCTTATAACTAAATATAAATAACTATTCTTCTTTAAATGATTTTTACAATTTTTTATTAAGGAATAAAGTTTTTCTTTTCCAACTCTAATTGGAGGATTACTGATAATAAAATCATAAATTTTATCATTTTCTATTCCATCTCCAACTATCGGATTAACATCGACTCCATTTTCTTTAGCATTAATACAAGACAGATGAATTGCTCTTTTATTTACATCAATCATATCCATTTTAACATTTTTTAATTTACTTAAAATTATCCCAATTGCACCATATCCAGTCCCTAAATCTAAACCTAATCCTTTAATATCTAAATTTAAAACTGTATTAATAAGTAACCATGTTCCATAATCAATTTCACCCTTAGAAAACACCCCATTATCAGTTTTAAATTTAAATTCAACATCCTTAACCTTAACTTTAAACTCTTTAATCTCACTTTTTAAATCACTAGAATTTGTAAAATAATGATCCATATCTCACCTTAAAACGTAAAAAGGAGTAACTACTTTAAAATTAAATATAGCCACTCCTTTCTTATTTCTGTATTTTACAATAAATTTACTTAAAATGCAAGCAATTTTTGTATTTTTTGTATTTTTTTAGATAAAATCAATCAATTCAACACTATCTGGGTCATAATTAAGTGATTTTACAACTGATTCTAATTCATATTCATCAAAAGATAATTCAATTTCTTCTTTCGTCTTATAAAATAACCCTACTTGATACATAAATATTTCTTTAATTGTCCTTTTTTCAATTCCAATATTTAATAAATATTCAACTATTTCTAAAACATTACTTTGATTAGCATTTAAATTAGTTAAAACATTCTCATAATTATTATCAATTATTTCTTTGATTTCTAAATCTGTAAATCCTTTTTCTTTAAGAAAATCCATCTTAATTACCTCCTTCTAACAATGTTGTAATTTCTCTTTCAAGATTTAAATATTCATCTCTTTTAATTACACTATCATATGTAAGTGCAATAAGCATAGCTTCCTTAAGTGGAATATTTTTAGTAACAAAGTAATTATATAATCTAATTGTTTTTAATCTTGAAAAGATTAAATCATTAATTCGATATCTTAAATCATCAATTTTATATTTACTATCAAGTTTTAATATATTTTCAGAAATTGTCATATCAAAATCTTTCTTATGACTTAATTCTTCATTAAATTTATCAAGTTCGCTTTGATTAGTAAACGTATATTCATTATCAAAATATAAATTTTTATAATCAAGTGGTAACTCTAAAACATCAACTCTTGGATTAGTAATCTCTCCTGATAAAATACCAGGTTTTCCATATATCTTTTGTCCTTTTTCAGTCTGATATCTTAATTTCATTAAAGCTGTCTTTGATATATTATTTAATTTATAAGGATTCTTAGTTATATAAGAAATTCCATCAAATTCTTCTTCATGTCCAAGTAAACCTGTTTTTTCTTTTCCTTTTGCTTCAAGATAATAATCTAAGTTTTTTAGAACTCTTTTATTTGCAAGTAAATATTTAACATTATCATCATTCAATTCAATTTTATAATCTTTAATTAAATTATAATTATTTTCTAAACTTGTATTTTCAATAATTAATAATTCTCTATAATTATCAAATAAATTAATTAAATTGATATTATGTTCTTTATAAAAATTAATATTCTTTAGAAAATCATCAATAATTTTTTCATTTGTAAGTAAAGTTGGCATTGTTTTGATTATAATATCATAAACATCTTTATCTTTAACTTTTAAATTATCATTTATAGCATTAATTAATAATTTTAATTCACTACTAGATACAATTAAAATTTGCCCTAAAATATTAGGATTTATTTTTAATTTATCAAGTAAATTGTTTTCTTTTAAAATATTTAAAACTTCTACTACATTAGTATCATTCATTAAATTAATACCATTGATAGCATCGGCATCTATTCCTTCTTTACCAAGAATATCCCGAACTTTTGTTTGATTAGCAGATTCTAAATTTACTGAGTTATTATCTGGAATATTAACACTAGTAACATTTGAACCATTGTTATCACTTTCCATTTCTTTTAATTTAGCATCAATTTTCTCAATGATATCTTCAAGTTCTGCAGTACTAGTTCCTGTTTGAATATTATTACCAATATTTTCATCTTTTGGAGTTTCAATACTAGGTGCTGGTATCTCAATAGGTGCTAATTCTTCTTTAGGTGTTTCAAAATTTGGCATTTCTACTTTAGTTTCTGGAATACTTTCAAAAGTTTTAGGAACATCTACCTTAGGTTCTTCGAACTTAATTTCTTCAAACTTAGGAATATCTACTTTAGGTGGCTCAAACTTGATTTCTTCAACTTTTGGTAATTCTACTTTAGGTGCTTCAACCTTAATTTCTTCAACCTTAGGAGTTTCTACCTTAGAAGTTTCAAATTTTATTTCTTCAACCTTAGGCATTTCTACTTTAGGCATTTCAAATTTTACCTCTTCAAAGTTAACTTTTTCATCTTTAGGTAATTCTTCTTCTTTTTCTTCATAAACTCCAAATGGAAAATCATCTTCTTTAATACTAGGCATTATTTTAGTTTTATCTAATTCTTCTTTATTATCTTCTTTTATTTCAATCTTATCATCTTTAACTTCTTCAATTTCTTTGTCTTCTTCTTTATCTTGATTTGTTATTTCATCATAGATATTGATTGGTTCATAATGAAATTCAGGAACGTCAATTTCTTTTAATCCATACTCTTCTTCAGGTACCTCTTCAGGAGTTGGAGCTTGATTACTAGCATAAATATTAGCATTATATCTTAATAAATATTCAAATATTAAAACTTTTTCTTCAAGAGAAATACTTGCAAAATCAAGAGCCTCAATAATATCATCAACTTCAACTACATATAATCCTTCTTCTAATTTAGATACTATAGTTTGATATTTTTTAAGATCACTATTTAAAACTTGCATTTCCGTTTCAGGTAATCTTTTCTTACTTTCATTTAAATTTGCAATTACATCTTCTAAAGAAGCTTTTTTATTAATCATTTCTTCAATGAATGTTTGAATTGCATTAGTTTGAACATCCGTAAGCTCCAAACTTATTCCTTGTCTTATACCTTGAATTATATACATAATTCCTTGATAATTACAAGTCTTATCTTGAAATACCTCTGCAACACTAGGGTCTAACATTAATAAAACTTTTTCAAATTCATCTCTGCTTAAACTATCAAATGCTAAAACATTATTAGCACCAAATAACTCAATTTTCTCTTCAATATAGTTTAAATCATTATTATTTCTATCAAGTTCACTATTTAAATAATTTAAATTATCAATATTCCTATTAATTGAATCAATTTTAATTTTTAATATTTTATATAATTTATCTTGCATTTTTATCCTCCATTTTTATATCTAAAGTATTTAAATCAATTGTCATTACTAAATCATCAATTGTTAAATCTTTTAATAATAAATTCCTTTCTTCATTATTTATATTTATCATATCTTTTTCTCTTAATACTTCACCTATAATATCTCTATTTTTATAAAGATAGGTTTTTAAATTAGTCTTTTTATCAATAACTCCAAGTATTAATACTAAACCAGTTTCTAAATAGGTATAAACTGTTTTTACAACAAATTCTTCTTTTATATATAAATAAGTTCCATTATAGCAGTAATCTGGTATTTTATATTCATTATCTTTTTCAATATCAAGTAAGTTTTTCAAAATCGGTCCTTGATAAATTGGATTACAATTTTCAATATATTCTCTTACTAATGATTTATCTTTATTCATTACAAACGTTAATTTCTTATCTAATTTAAAACTTAATTCTTGTTTTTTAAATTCATCAAGATAATCAATTAAAGTTTTATATTCTTTATAATATTTAGTAATTTCATCATATTCAAATGTTTCAAATAATCTTGAAATCTTATTTAATAAATATTTCTTTTTCTTTTCAATAAATTCTTGATTAATTATATTATCTTTAATTATATCTTCTTCTTCTAAATTATCCTGGTAATTCTTATCTATTAAATAACTATTTTCTTCTAATAATGATTTAACTTCTGTAAAATTAATATCATTTACAAACATATCTTCATTATCATTATTTATACTATAGTTTTTAATATTACAACGATTAATATATAAAAGTATATCTAATCTACTATTTAAATCTAAATTAAATTTACTAAGAAATTCTAAAAAATCATCAACATCTTTAATAAAGATATTATCTGTATTTAAAATTAAATAGTATTTATTATATAATTCTTGATTTAGCAAATTATCACTTTTAATCTTATATTCATCTTTTATTTTTAACCATAATTCATTTAAATAATTGATTAAAAATTCCATAAACCTAAGAGCTTCTTGATACTGTGGTAATTCTTTCATAACATTATCTTGATTCTCTAACAAATATTTGGTTGTTTTATATTTAGTAATTATTGGATCACTATCTTCATTATATAGTCTAAGACATCTAATAATGAATTCTTGATCATAGTAATCTAATATTTCTAAATACGAAATTTTTCCCAGTTCAACTAACTCATTCATGGTTTTTAAAACTTCATTCAAGGCTTTCAGTTCAACTCGATTTTCTCCAATATTTGTTATTTTAGGTTCTATACTTGCTAATAATTTGGCCAAACTATTATTCACTAGACACCACTATCCCTTATTCTATAACTATGATACCATAAAGTTTTTTTTTTGACAATATTTTATTAAATCTTTTTTATATTTTTTAAAATAATAATGTCAAGAACTATCAAATTAGTATCTAATAAATTTAGATATAGAAATTAATTTGTTAGTTTAGCATTTTATATTTTCTATTGCAAGATATTTGCCAAAATTTTACATTTTAAGCATATTATAATATTAGGGAGGATAAATGGCAGTTATTAAATATACGGAAAAGGAATTAGATTTATTAGCTCGTTTAATGCGAGCTGAGGCGTTAGGAGAAGGAAACCTTGGAATGCTGATGGTTGGGAATGTGGTTGTTAATAGAGCAATTGCTAATTGTTTAACTTTTAAAAACACAAGATCAATTTATGATGTAATTTTTCAGTCTCCAGGTGGGTTTGCAGGCGTTAATAGTGAACTTTTTTATTCAGCAGCAACGAATAATGAAAAGAAACTTGCAAAACGAGTTTTAGATGGTGAATATTATTATCCAGCCACGAATGCTTTATGGTTTTATGCCCCAACTAAGGGAACTAGTTGTGTTCCTTACTGGTATGAACAAAGATTAAGTGGTAGTTATAAAAATCATTGTTTCTATGAACCATACCCAGGTATTTGTAAAGAATTACATTAAATATTTTTTTATAAAATAGTAAATCTTCTGGAAGTCTTGCTTCCTTTTTTTATTGTAAAAACCTATAAACTATATTACCTACTATAAAAATAGCAAAATATAAATAATTTTAAATATAATTAGTTATCGATAAAGAAAAAAAATCTTAATAGTTAAGAATTTTTAGATTAATTTTCTAATTTTAAACGATATGGATTTTCAGAACTGCCGTTACCATCATAAATTATTACTTGGGATTTAAGATAAATAGTCGGCCTGACACTTCCGGAGTTATAGGTGGTCATGCTAGCAATGACTCCGTTTGTGCTCAAATAATTTACATCGTTATAACTTTCAGGAGAGGGAGACAATAGCCACTCATCACTATTATGATTTAATGTTATGTAAAACCAATTCGAACTATTTGCACTACTCCTAATTGACTTACTCCAATTACAACTATTTGCCGTATATCCATAATCACTTACATACATTATAGAAACA
>CANRIE010000033.1 GCA_947630585.1 uncultured Bacilli bacterium
TCACTTCGTACGACTTGCATGTCTTAGGCATGCCGCCAGCGTTCATCCTGAGCCAGGATCAAACTCTCAAAAAATTTAATTTAAATTATTTTTATTATTGTTCGTTTTCTTCCTAGCTTAAAATTGACGTTTTGCTCAGTTTTCAAAGATCATATCTCAGCACTTTTGAAAGTGCATAAGTAATATACCAAATTATCTTAATTAAGTCAACACTTTTTTGCAATTTTTTTTAATTTTTTTTGATAATTGGTTTTGTTGTCCATCAGTTGCAAACAACGTTTTTAATGATATCATAAAGTTTTATTTAAGTCAACACTTTTTTAACTTTTTTTTAAACTTTTTTTCATCTTAACTTTTTGGTTGCAGTCCTTCGAGACAACGCTTTCTAATATAACAAAGTTTTTAACCTTTGTCAACAACTTTTTTCGATTTTTTTAAACTTTTTTTATTTAAAAATATCTATTTTTCGCTGTTGCTTTCATAATTTACCAAATTATTAAAATATAATCAACCAATTTGACATTTTTTGACAAATATTTTTTCAATTCTTTATATTATATGCCAAATTCAATTAAAAATTACTAATTAAAGTCATTTTAATTAGTAATTTCTCCTTTTACTTTATTATATATATTATAATAGTATTCAATTGTTCTTTTATCAAAAGGAATTACTTTTGCTCTTACTAAACTAATTAAATTAGTAAGTTCATCTTTTAAAATCTTATCGATTTCATCAGGATAATTCATTTTATTTTTATGGTACTTGTATTCTCCTCGATCTAAAACTTTAAAAGCTCCATCCGGAAATACTCTTAAGTCTAAATCATAGTCAATATATTTTATAGCTCCATCCTCTATTATAAAGGGAGAGGCCATATTACAATAGAAATAAATTCCATCTTGCTTTAATTGACCAATAACATTATACCACTTATCTTTGTAAAAAAACATTATAGCAGGTTCTTTAGTTCTCCAACTCCTTCCATCAGATTCTAAAACCTTTGTCCTATCGTTACCGAATACTAAATAGTCACCGCAATCTTCAAGTAAAACTGCTTCATCCCAAGCCCGGTGAATATTACCATTATGTTTATAACTATGTATAATAAACCGTTCATGTTTTTTATATTCGTACATAACACATCTCCAAAGACATTATACTATATTTTTTTCTATAATACAAGTTAAAAAAACTAGCTCCTAAGAACTAGTTTCAAACTATTTAAAGTTTATCTTAATAATTTTGGCTGTTTGTACCACTTAAATGATTAAGACCACTTTGTACTAATCTCTTAGTGATTTCTCCACCTACAGATCCATTAGCACGAGAAGTAGTGTCTGGTCCTAAATTAACACCAAATTCGCTAGCTATTTCATATTTCATTTTATCGATAGCTTGTTTAGCTCCTGGTACTCTCATTTTTAAAGAGTCTTTTGAACTTGAGTTCATTGTTTCACCTCCACACTAATAGAATGTGAAGATATGCGAATTTTATACGATTTATATTTTGGTAATTTTTTCCTATCTTTTAAAGAATATCAGAGTATTCTGTATTTTCGCAATTATCAATAGTTATAACTTGTAAATTATTAAGGATTTCTTCAATCATCGAGTTATAATCAAACTTTTCTTCCATTTCTAAACAAGTATTTAAATTAGGATTTATAATCGGATGCTTTGGTACAAAAATCGTGCAACAATCTTCATATGGTAAAATACTAATATCATAAGTATCGATTTTTTTAGCAATATCAATTATCTCTAATTTATCAAAACAAGCAACAGGTCTTATAACTGGTAAATTAGTAACACTATTAATAACATTCATACTTGTTAAAGTTTGGCTTGCAACTTGTCCAATCGATTCTCCATTAACAATTCCAAGGGCTTTAAATCTCTTAGTAAGTTTTTCCATAATACGAAACATCATTCGGCGCATAATAGTAATAGAGTAATTCTCTAAACAGTTTTTATAAATTGCTTCTTGAAGTTTAGTAAATGGAACAATTATTAATCTAGCTTCTCCCATATAAGGATATAGTTTTCTTGCTAAATTAATAACTTTATTCCTTGCTTCTAAAGATGTATGGGGAATTGCTTCAAAATAAACAAAATCTAACTTAATACCTCTTTTTAAAGCCAAATAACTAGCAACTGGCGAATCAATCCCACCTGATAACATAGCAAGACACTTTCCAAGAGTTCCAACTGGATAGCCACCTAATCCTTTATATTCATTTAGATAAATGTAAGAGTAATCAGATCTAATTTCGACATGAACTACTATATTAGGATTATGAACATCAACTTTTAAATTATTAAAAGTTTTTAAAATATGTCCCCCATATATATTGTTACACTCAATTGAATTATTTTTAAAACTTTTATCGCTTCTTTTCGTTTCTACTTTAAATGAATAAGGTTTATTATCCAAATTATCTTTTAAAACTTCTGTTATTGTTTTCTTAATACTATCTATATTACTTTCAGTTTTATAAGCAATAGAATAGGCATGAATTCCAAATATTTCTCCAATATTTTTAAGTATCTCATTAGAATCTTTCTCTAAATATTCAATATACATCCTTGACATATCTTTAAAAATATTAACATTTAAATTTTTAAGTTTTTTTAAAATATTTGAATATAAGGTATTAATAAATATCTTCCTGTTTCCCTTTTTAGTTGTAAGTTCCCCATATTTAATTAAAATAACTCTATCCATTCTTATTATTCCCCTTTCCTAAATCTTAATTCTTTTAATTTTGTTTTAAATACTTCTAAAAAGTAATCTACTTCATCACTTGTTGTTAAATAAGATAAACTAATTCTAATGCTACTACTCGCAAGCTCTTTATCTTTCGTTAATTCATATACCCCAAGTGACATACTAGAATCCTTACTACAAGCAGTTTTTGTAGAGATATAAATATCTTTTTCTTCTAAAGCATGTAACATTGTCTCAGGTTTAATATCTTTAATACTTATATTTACTATATGAGGTACTGAATAATTATTACTATTTATTACAACATCATTCATTGTTTCCAAACTTTCTTTTAATTTTTGATTTAATTTTAAAACATGATTATATTTATCATTATTATTTTCTAAAACTAATTTTAAAGCTTTAGCAAAACTTGCACATAAGGCATGAGTTGGAGTTCCACTTCTGTAAATGGTTTGACTTTTTCCTCCATGAATAAGTGGCTCTAACTCAATATGTCTTTTTTTTATTAAGGCTCCTACGCCATTTAAACCATATATTTTATGAGAAGAAAAAGAATATAAATCAACATTATCTAAATTAACTGGTATTTTTCCAACGGCTTGGGTTCCATCAACATGAAATATTACTCTTGGATAATCTTTTAACACTTCACCTATCTTATTAATATCTTGAATGATTCCAACTTCACTACTCACTTGTGCAAGACTTACTAAAACTGTTTCATCATTAAGTTTACTTTTTAAATCATTAATATCAACTTGTCCATTCTTATCTAACTTTAAATATTCTATTTTATAGCCTTCTTTTTCTAAATATTTAAGAGTTTCTAAAATACTTGAATGCTCTAATTTTGTTGTTAAAATGTGTTTTCCCCGATTTTTATATTTATTAACTACTCCTAAAATTGCTAAATTATTAGCTTCACTCGCTCCACTTGTGAATATCACCTCATCACTATTAACACCCATTAAAGATGCAACTTGTTTAGTTGCTGCCTCAAGTAAATGCCAAGACTTACTACCTAATTTATGAATTGAATTAGCATTACCAGGATACTCTGCTACTGCTTTATTAAAACTATCAAGAACCTCTTTATTTACAGGAGTTGTTGCACTATAATCTAAATAAACCATAATACCGCCTCATTTCCAGATACTAATATTAACAAATTATTTTAAAATAATCAAGAAAAAAAGTGCATTTCTACACTTAAATTATAATTAATTAACTGTTATTAATTCTTTTATTAATATTCCTACATTACTACCTAATTTATCTTTTAATTCCATAATATCTTCTGCAAATAATTTTTCTCTTTCAATAGCATCCTGTATATAAGGTTCAAAAACATTAAAATTTAAACTTGATTTTTTATAATTACATATATCATGCAATCTCTTTTCTAAGTATCTTTTTCTTCCAACTCGCTTATTTTCAAACATTATATCTCTATCTTCTTCTAATACCTCTTTAAAGTGGAGCATTAGAAAAAATTCAAAAGTTGGATTACTTACATATAAATTAACTTTATAATTTAAGCAAAATTCTACTACCTCATCATATTGGTAATCTTTAAAATTTTGTTTATCTCTATCAATTACCATATTAAGTTTATCACGTACTTTAGAATAAGTAATATCTTGCGTTTCAAAATAAAGTGGAAAATTAATGGCTAAATCTTTATATATTTCACCTTTAAATAGTAAGATAAATAAACTATTTAATTCATCTTTTTTAATTTTATAATCATCATATTTATAAATTTCTAATAACTTTTTATAAATATCTTTAATATCTAAATTATAATTATTTTCTTTAATACAATTATCAATTTTATTCTTTAATTCTAAAACACTAATAGCATTACTATTTACATTTAACATAAATTCTTTTAAAATTTTAACGATAAAACTAGGATGACTATTAGTTAAATTAGCATAATCTCTTAAAATATTTATAATTGTTACATTTTGAGTTAAAACTGAGTTGTTTAAACCTTCAAAATATAATGGTTCAGAAGCACTACCTTCTGATATTATAAAGTATTTTGATTTATAATCCCTAATCTCTGATTTTCTTAACTTAGCAAATTCTTCTTTAATCCTCATAATCAGTATCTATATTGGCAATAGCACCAAATCTCCCTTCTAAATAAGCTTTATCAATTTTTCTATCAAATCTTGCAACATCTTTATATTCTTCTAACGAGTAAATTTTAGTATCACCATCTTTACCTTTTTCAGCAAACCAAATTTCATCTCTTCTAACTAAATCAAAATCTAAAGTTTTTAATTCATGCGTTGTTATTATTAATTGATTAGTTGTTTTAGAATGTAAAAATATTTTTAATAATCCTTCAACTAATAAAGGATGTAAACTACTATCTAATTCATCAATTAAAAATAGTTTATCTTGACTTAATAAAATGTCTATTAATTCTAATATTCTAATTGTTCCATCTGATTCTTCATAAGCCCCAAAGTTATTAAGATTATTCTTATGAATAAATTTAATTGAACAAACATTATAATTATCATTATCGCCTTTTTCAATTGTATATAAATCATTTTCAATTCTTAATGTAAACCGAATATTTTTATATCTTGAACTTAATACTTGAATATCATTCATTAAATTATTAAAATCATTCTCTACTAATTTTAATTTAATGTTTTTAATATCATCTTTCTCAGTTATAAAATCAACAATATCAATATCTAAAGCCTGTAAAATTTTTAAAATTTTATCTTTATTTTTTAAATAATCAACATCAAATAACTTATGAGTAGATGGTCTTATTATATTTGTATCTTGAATTAAGAATTTATAAACTTCTACTATATCATTAAAATATAAATCCATATTATTAGCCATATATAATCTTCTAACCATTTCTCCTAAAAATAAATTTTCTTTGTTTTTTTTCATTTCATCAAGACAATTAGAAAAATTAGAATATTTTTTAGTAAGAATATCTGATTTATAGTCAAACTTTTTTAAATCTCGTTCAAAAATAATTTTTTCTTTACTTTTAGTCATATCAATTAACCATTCTGATACGATTTCTTTTTTATATATATTAATTTCAAAACCATAGGAATATAACTTATCACCTAAAGCAAGTTCATATTCAAAATAGGAGTCTTCATTTTTTAAATCCGGAGTTCCCCGGTAGTAAAGATTATTTATTAAATCTCTAATTCCTTTAGTAATCAAAATTTGAGAGACTCCAATTGCAAAAATTAAATTAGACTTTCCACTTCCATTAGCCCCAAACATTCCTGAAAATTTCAAAATTTTATACTTACCTTTTTCTAAAATATGATTTTCATTATTTCTAACTTTTCCAGCAATCATTGAAAAATGCTGTAAATCTCGAAATGACCGAAAATTTTTAACTTTAAAGCCTATTAGCATAATATATTCTCCTTTTTCACATCTACAAGTAATATTTTATCATGTTTTCAAAAAAAATCAAGTTTAAATGTGATTTTTTCACA
The DNA here is from genome assembly GCA_947630585.1 of uncultured Bacilli bacterium. Taxonomy (GTDB): domain Bacteria; phylum Bacillota_I; class Bacilli_A; order RF39; family UBA660; genus RUG591. Next base: position 6,235 of record CANRIE010000033.1, read on the forward strand.
TTTAAAAAGTGTATTTCTACACTTTAAGCCGGTTTTCTCTTTAAATCACTTCCAAGAGAATCTTGTTTTATAATCACTTCCACAATCTTATTTTGATAAACTAATCTTTCAAATTCTTTTATTTTCTTTTTATCATGAGAACTTTTCCTAAATACTTTATATAAATTTAATTGAACTTTAGCACTATAATAAGTTTTTATAGGTGGTACTAAATTATAAATTGTATCAATATCTTTAATTAAATTAATTATTTCATCTTTACTCATAAATTGTTCCATATAGTTTATAAATCCCGGTAAATCTGAATTAAAATAGTATTTTTCCATATCTTTTTTATCATCAAAGAAAAATTCCAATAATTTAGCTATTTTTACTAAAGTTTGATACCTATCATATCTTCCCTTTTGATAAATTCTTGCAGTTAATAGTTCTGTATAACCTTCATTTAATCCTCTTCCAATAATTATTTTTTCATTAACTAAATATTGTTCCAATCCTGATAAATCAAGTCCTTTTTTCTCTAAATTATTAGATGATGCCATATGTAAAAATTCATGTCCTAAAGCAGAAGTCGATGCTAACTCAATTAAATTTTTAGATGAGTTGTACACTCCTTCTGCAGACTTTAATAATATAGCTTTATTTCTTTTAACCTTAACACTTTTTAAATTCTTATAAACTGTATATAAATTATCTTGACTTGTAAATTTTTCTAATTTTCTTAAATAAGGTAGTAATTCCTTAACTTTATCTTTTTTTATTCTATCCTTTAATTCTTCAAGACTACTATCTTTTTTTAAATGAAATTTTTTAATTACATGATTACTATATTTATTAGTTCTATTTAACATTAGTTTATTACTTGTATATTTATAAATATTAATTAAAGTTGTAGTTGGAATTACTAAATAAATAGTTGTTAACTTTAAAGCTTCTTTGAAAGCATAAACTAAAGAATCGATCACTAGTATAAACACTCCTTATTAAATTTATTCTTTATTCCTGGTTCAAATTTATCTAAAACGTCTAAAACTAATTTTAAAGAAGCATCATAATTTCCTTTATAAAATAATATTTCAGCCCTATTTAAAGCTTTACTAACTTCATTATCTAATCTATATCTATTAGCATAAACAATTAAATTTTCAGCAAAATAGGCATTATGAATAATTGTTTTCGTAGTTTTATATAGTTTAAAAACTAAATCTCTTGCTGTATCAACTCTTGTATTTAAAGTTTTAATTATAATTGGTTTCTTTTCAAGTTCTTTAATTATCTCAAGAATTGCTTCATTAGCTTCTCTTAACTCGACAAAGTAATTATTAGCAACAACTGGTATTTTAACACTTTGTATTTGTCTTTTACAAGTTTTTAATAATTCTTGAACTTCTTCTAATTGATCTCTTGCTCTTTCTTC
>CANRIE010000034.1 GCA_947630585.1 uncultured Bacilli bacterium
GCCATTTGACATTGAAGAATATAAAAAGTGGTACTCTAATAGGAATAGTTAGAGCAACACTTTAGGCGAGTTGAGGTTTTACTTTTCCAATTCACCTTTTTGTGATTTTTTTCACATTTACCCATATATAATATGCAAAGTTAAGGAAAATATCTTGTCTTAATTTCTAAAAATTGCTATACTTAATATAAAGTAAGGAGAATCATATGAATGACCATTTAGAAAATTTAAAAAATAAATTATTAGAAATATATTCTAACCCTAATCTTACCCCTGACGACTTATATGAATTTCTAATTTGTAAACAATCTACTGAAAATATTTATTCCAAATATAATTTATTACTAAATAACTTATATCTATATTTATATTATAAACATAATCTTTTACAATCTTTAACTAAAAATACTTTACCTTTTGAAATTACGAGAAATCTCTCTTTTGATTTATTTTGTAATGAACTAGAAAAATATAAATTATATAAATTTGATTCTATTTTTCCTAATGATAATTATTATAATTTAATTACAAGATCTTTAGTAAATCATAATAAAATAATTGAAGATAGTAATTGGAAATTCATTCAGAAAAATGCTTTAGAAAATACTAATGATAACGAAAACTTTGCTTATAAGATTTATTTACCAATTGCTAACCAATCTTTAGAACTTTTTACTATGAAATTTCTAGCTAAATGTCATAGAGATAAAATAAATTATGATTTTAAAATAAATAATAATGAAGGTCTTACTCGTTCTGATAATGTTGTTATTTATGCAACTTCTAATAATATTAATAACTATCTTAAAATAATTGGAGAAACTATTAGACAAAACCAAAATATCATAATTAATTATGATTACCAACACCCTCTAGCCTATCCTTATAATAATTATATCTCAATTGCCCCTTATCTTGATTATAACAAGGAATCATTTAGTAGTATTATTTGTAAATATATTTTAAAATCCCGAGAAACTACCTCTTCTTTTGAAGATTTTTATAATAAGGTTGTTACTTTCTTGAATCAGAATGTTTATAATAATATAGATGATATTAATAAAAAAATTTGAATTTTTAATTAATTGTGCTATACTATACGCAAGGAGGAAGCAATATGAAGTTTTTAAAAGGATTAGGTGTATTTATTTTAACATTAGTTTTATTTTTAGCAACAACATCTATCTTAATTTTAATTCCAATTCGCCATACTGTTAGCAAGGATACTATTAAAGATACAATTACAAGTATTGATATTGAAAAGGTAATTAAAGAAAACCCACAAGTTCAAGAAGATGTTACTGAAGCATTTAAACCATTATATGATAAGGCAAGTGAATATGGAATAAGTGAAGATGTTGTTAATAAACTTCTTAATTCAAAAGAAGTTAAAGGAATGATGGGAGATTTTACAGGTAATATAGTTGATTATGTTTTAACAGGTAAAAATCAAAAAATTATTTCTAACACGGAAATTGAAAATTTAGTTAGTAATGCTCTTGATAAAATAGATGAAAGTGGTTTTTATGAATTTAAAGATGATGAAAAAGATAATATCTTAAATACTGTTAAGGAAACTGTTACTAAATATCAAGATTTAATTCCTGATACATCAATTTTTGATGAAGCAATTAAAGAAACTCCGGAAATAGAATCTATTTTTAAAGTAACTAAATTTATTTTAAATGATAATATTTTAATTTATTTAATTATAGCAATAGTTGTTTCTATTCTTGGTATTCTAGGATTAAAGTTTAAAGAAGGTAAATGGATTAAATCATCAACTATTACAGTTTTAGTATCAGCTATGTTAACAACACTAGGAACAATTGCATTATTAATTTTAAAAGATTTAGTATTTGATGACATGTCTTTAGTAACTAATATTATTAATAAATCACTTAATTATAGTTTAAGAGTATCACTTACTACTTTAATAGTTATGGTTATTATCTTAATAATATATATAATTGTTCATAAAAATATCTATAAAAGTAAAGAAGAAGCAACAGAATAATTAAAATCTCAAGTCTTATTTTGAGATTTTTTTTATATACTTTAGTATGAGTAATAATGAAAAACAAATTGAACTTGTAAATGGTCAGATAATTGGTATTTTTTTATTTATTTTAACTTTGATAGTTTCTATAATCGTTGCTTATAATGAAAAACTTATAAGAGAAAATAAAAGTGGTCTTTTTTCTAATAAAGACGCACTTAATATATCTTTAATTAATCGAATTATTGTTGTTATTTTAGGTATTTATTTTGTCTATGATGCTTATGAAAGAAGAAGAGTTAGTAATTCTTATGATGACCCTAGCTCTAATTTACAAATTCTAGCTTCTTGGCTTGCGTTAATTGCATCAGCAATTATTGTTTATATAATTGTTGTAAATTATCAAAATAGTAATTTTGACGTATCAGAAATCGAAGAGCCTACTTTATAATTATCTTCCAAGTCCCATTCTATTTCTTAAATCTAAATACTTCTTCTTTGCAATTTCAAGAGTTTTATCTCTTCCCTCATCAAGTATTTTATCTAACTCGTGACTATTAATGATTTCTTGATATCTTTCTTGAATTGGAATTAAAGTTTTAATAACTAAATCAGCAACTTCGCCTTTAAAAGTTCCATAATTTTGACCTTTAAATTTCTCGATTACTTCTGGAATAGTTAAACCACTTAAAGAGGCATAAATATTAATTAAGTTACTAATTCCTGGTTTAGTTTCAGGGTCATACCTTATTTCCATTTCCGAATCAGTTGTTGCTCCCATAATCTTTTTTCTAATTACATTTTCTTTATCTAACATGTATATTACTCCTTTTGGGTTTTCGGTTGATTTACTCATTTTCTTAGTCGGGTCAACTAAATCACAGATTTTTGCTCCATCTTTTGGAATTAAAGGTTCTGGTATTTTAAATATATCACCATATTTTTTATTTACTCTTTCGGCAATATTTCTAGCAAGTTCAACATGTTGTTTTTGGTCTATTCCAGTTGGTACGAAATCCGCATCATATAATAAGATATCACTTGCCATTAAAACCGGATATGTAAGTAACCCAGCCCCAAAGTTTTGATGTTTCAAACTTTTATCTTTAAACTGCGTCATCCGCCCTAATTCTCCATATGGTGTTAAGCATTCAAGTAACCATGACATATTCGCGTGATATATATTTTCTGATTGAATAAAAATCGTATTCTTATCTTTATCAATTCCTGATGCTAAATAAATTGCTATTAAACTTTTAATGTTATTTCTTAATTCTTTTGGGTCCTGTGAAACCGTTATCGCATGTAAATCAGCAACAAAAATAAATGACTCATATTCATCTTGATATTTTACCATTTGTTTAATTGCTCCTATATAATTTCCAAGAGTTAACTCTCCACTTGGTTGTAAACCTGTAAGTATTCTCATTATTCTTCACCTACCATCTTTCTATAACTATTTTCTAATATTTCATACCGATATTTTAATATATTTTTATAAAATTCTATTCTTATCTCACTTAAACTTTTTATATTATCAATTAATTTTAAAATATCATCTATCTTAATTTTCTTAAAAATTCTTAATAAGGATTCATTACAACCCCTATTTTCTCCACTCTTTATATATGATAAACCATTTATCTTTTTACCATTTTCTTTAAAACAAGAATAACAATTAGCTGCTAAATTTTTAATATCACTTTCCGTTAATTTATCAATATCTTTATCTTCTAATAAAGGATTAAGGCATGAACCACAATCATAGACAGGAGAAAATTTAGTATTCATAGTCTTCTTATTTACTAAAAAACCAAAATCACCATGATGCCTATTAGTGTTTCCAATTAAACTATCAACAATAAACATATCCCAAAACTTATCTTTTGTATCATTATAATCGATTAAATCATTACTATTTTCTAATACTCCCATAATATCACTTATTTCAGTATCAATCTTTTTATGAACATTAATACTTAAAGTTAGATTTAGGGATTCCAATAGAAAATTATCATCATCTGTAAAATCTAAACAAGCACAAACTATTTTTTCTTTATGATTATAGTTGAATTTTCCAAGTAATACTTTTTGACAAGGTATTCCAACTATTTCAAATATTTTACTTCCAATATATTCAGAATAAACATTATTAATATACGAAATCTCTTTATTTTTTTCTCTAACTGGGTCAGGAAATTTAACTAAATATCTCTTCCCTTCATAAATTAAAGTTTTCTTTTTTTCACTACCTTTATAAGTATTAATTTCTTCAATGCAATTAGTAAAGTCTATCATTATCTCACCACTTCCTATTAACTTATTTGATATTATCATATTTTTATTTTTTTAACAAGATTTTTTAATATTCCTCTTTGAATTTCATCTATTTTAGCACATAAATTTATTTTTTCCAATCTTTTTTTATTCATTATATGAAAAAAATTGAAATATTTCATTCAATTTTAATCTTTGTATTCAGTTAATTTTATCTTAGTTGTTTGTTCTTTACCATCTCTTAAGTAAGTAATTGTAATTGTATCCCCAACATTATATTTATATAATTCATATCTTAAGTAGGCAACACTATCCGTTTTTTCACCATTTAATTTTGTGATAACATCCCCCTTCTTTAAATCAGATTTACTTGCTCCTGAATCTTTGGTAATTTCAACTACTACTACACCTTCGGTTATATCTTGATCTAGCATAATTCCACTTCGATATAAACTATATGTATCAGTTGTATTAAGCATACTAATTCCAAGCATAGGTCTTACAATGGCTTGTCCTTTTTCTAAACTTTCAATATGGCTCATTGCATATTCAATTGGAATTGCAAAGCCCATATTTTCAACTTCGGTTTCAACAAGTTTTAAGGAAATAATTCCAATTACTTCACCTTGAGCATTAAGAAGTGGTCCCCCACTATTACCAGGGTTTACAGCCGCATTAGTTTGTAATACTTTCATAACCCAATCGTTATCGCTTGAAATAGTAACTGTTACTAACCGATCTTTTCCAGATAAGATTCCATCCGTTACCGTTCCTCGATATTCATATCCTAAAGGCGAACCAATCGTGAAAACTGGGTCTCCAAGTTTTGATTTTTCACTAGTGCCAATGGCAACTTTATCAATCATATCTTTTTTATCAATCCGAACAACTGCAAGGTCTAAATATTGATCGCTTCCTAATACTTTCCCATCAATTTCTTTATCATCGCTTCTAATCAAAGTTACTTTACTTGCCCCATCAATTACATGATGATTAGTCATTAAATAGGCATATTTATCATCACTTTTATAAACAAAGCCACTTCCTGTTGATTGAACTGTTGTATCATTTTTATAGTTTCTAACCATCATTACTGCATCATAGGCTTTTTCAACGCTTGCTGACAATGACCCATCATTAACAATAACGGTGCCACTACAAGCTCTACAAGTACTACTACCACTACTAGTACCAGTATTCACTCCAACTTTTTCAAAAACAGAAGTATTTAGAGCAATCGCATACATCACTAAACCACCAAGAATAAAAGCAACAAATAAATAAATTACTAAACTTATATTTTTCTTATCTTTCATCTTAATCACCTCAATCTAAATTTTTTAAATCATAATAATTTTTAGGAAATCCCATTCTATCTAATACCTTATCAATACTTATTGTATGTAAGTTTAAACTTAAATTATCAAAATTATGTTTAATTTCTTCAATTAAATTAGAAAATTCTTCATGTGATAACATTTGTTTTAATATTATTATTAGAGCAAACGAATCTTCCTTACCATATATATATTCATCATCCATAATTGGTATTTTTAATTCTTTATGAAATCTATTATCTTCGATTTTTCTTTGCGTTTTATTTTCAAAAACAATATCTTCATGAGCACATAAATTCCGATAATTAGATAAAATAGTTAAATAATTAATTAATACATCAACATCAATTTTATATATTTCAGCAATTCCTAACTGATCTTCTTTTTTTAAAATTGAATATAACTCTCCAACTATTCCAAATGATAATACTTTAACAAGTACCCATAATGGAATATAACCATAATTATTAACATAGTGCATTGTTGCTGAGTGTTGTGTTGCATTAATATTAATTTGTCTTTTCATCTTTCTTAATATATCATTTACTTGTTTTATTTTTTCTTTATTAGTTGTAAAATTCTTAGGGGTTAAATAATCTCTTTCCCGATATCCATATTTTAAAGATAATTGATAACTAATAACTGATTTAATATTATTCTCTATTACTAAGATGTTTTTAAATAGAATATTTCTAAATGCTCTATCAAATAGAAATAAACTATACAATTCTTCAAAAGTACACCCTTCTATATATCTTTTATCAACGCTACTTCTCATGAACAAATGTCGATATCCATTTAAAAAGAAATAATTTTCTCTCATTAATACTTCTTTAGCATATTCAGGGTTATCAATAACTAATCCTTTACTTTTTAATATCTCAATCTGTTCACTTAATGTCTTAAACTCCTTTTTCATCCTTTTTATCTCTCCTACTCAATAAGTATATCACACTTTTTCAAAAAAAATATGTTTTTTTAGTGAAAATTTCATATTTTTTTAAAGAAGAAAACGCCATTTTAAAAGTTATAGAGATGGTAATTACTTATGTTATATTTTTTTTAAATATTATTATATAAGTCTAAAAAAGTATCTTTTTTTCCTAATCTTTGCTTTACACAATTTGACAAAGGTGGAGTAAAATCACCTTTTCACATGCCTAAATACTTATAAAATATAGTTAGAAAAAAATATAAAAAAGGTTGTCAAAATGACTTCAAATCCGTGTATATTATATATAGGGAGGATTAAATAAGATAATTAATTATGTGATGCTAATAATTAATTAGAAATTTAATTTACCTATATCATAAAAAGGAGGATGAAATTTATGGTAGAAGAAAAAGAAAAGATTAAAAAGGGGAAAAAGACTAGCCATATGCAAGAAGTTAAAAATGGCTTAAAACCTGGGGAGATTGTCTCATTGAAGTTCGACGAAGCGTTCTGTATGATGTTTGGTAATCCTGACCATTTATCAATTTTAACGATGCTTCTTTCTAAAATCTTGCAAGTTAGTTATGAAGACTTAGAAGGTAAGATAACTTTATTGCCAAGAAAAATACCTAATGATACTGTTGGGGAAAAGAAAACTGAAATGGATGTTGCTGTTAGAATTGCAACTGATGAGACAGGAAAAGTGCTATTAGAGGTTAATATCAAATCAGGTTTCTATGAAAGTATTATAACAAGAAACATTCATTACATGGAAGAATTAGCTATTAGTGGCCTAGATCAAAATGCTGATTATAAAGATATTCCTGCAACAATATTAGTTAATTTCAATAATTTTTATGTAAATGGTGTCGAGAAAATATTTGATGAGTATATGTATCGTAATAGTGATGGTAAGATATTAACAACAAAAAGAAGAATTGGTGAATTGGAAAAGTAAATGCAACTTGTAAATGCTTGATATATATTAGAAAAGTAAATGCAATTGAAAAATCGA
>CANRIE010000035.1 GCA_947630585.1 uncultured Bacilli bacterium
TTATATCTTTTAAAAGATAATGGTAAGTTTTATATGGTTCATAGAACAGAAAGATTAGTAGAAATTCTTGATTTATTAAGAAAATATAAATTAATTCCTAAAGAATTACAATTTATTTATCCTTATAAAAATAAAGAATCTAAGTTATTCATGATTAAAGCTGTTAAAAATGGAAAAGTGGGAATGAAAGTTATAGATAGTATTTATATTAATAATAAAGAGTTTAATAATTAGTATAAGGTAGGAGAGATAATGATTCCAAAAGTAATATTTAAAGAAATGGGTATTGAAGAAAATATAGAAATTATTAAATGGGCTTATTTTGAAGATAATGATACTTTAGATGTTAATTCTTATACTTTAGAGTATTTTCCGGAGTTAAAAGATATAAGTAAAGATGAAATTTATAAAAAAATTGAAGAAGTTGTTATCAAAAAATATCAAGAATATAAGGATATAATTCAAAAAGAAGTAAAAAGATATAATTCTATTTGGAATAGTATCAATGATAAATATATGGATGCTATTAGTAAATATTTAAATGTTAGTTATTTAGAAACTAAGGAAATAGTTGCTAAAGTTGGGGTGATAGCCGTTTTTCCAAGATATTTAGATGAATTAAGTTTCTCATTAGGAATTAATTTAAAAGAAGAGGAGTTGATTGAAACAACAGCTCATGAAGTCTTACATTTCTTTTGGTTTAAAAAGTTTAAAGAATTATTTCCTCTTATTCCAAAAGATGAATATGAATCTCCATATCTAGCATGGATTTATAGTGAAATTATAGTAGATCCGATTTTAAATAGTAAAGAAATTAAAGATATAATAGAAGTTAAGGGAAAAGCTTATGATAGTTTCTATGAATTGGAAGATGGAAAAATAATTGCTAATCTTCGGGAAATATATAAAGAAAATATTAGTATAGAAGAAAAGATAGAAAAAGGATATTTTTATTTAAAAGATAAATTAAAATGATAGCACAAAATGGCTAAAGAGGGTGATTAAATGAAATTAATAGTTGGACTAGGTAATCCTGGACAAGAATATCAAAATACGAGACATAATATAGGTTTTAGATATTTAGATTTATTTATAAAAGAAAAGAATTTAGGCAATTTTAAAGAAAAATTTAATGGTTTATATTTAAAAACTACTTATAATAATCAAGATATAATTTTTTTAAAGCCTTTATCTTATATGAATTTGTCTGGCGAGGTAGTAAAAAAGTTTAAAGATTATTATAAAATAGATAGTAAAGACATACTAGTAATTCATGATGATTTAGATATAGAAATAGGAAAGATTAAACTAAAAGAAAATGGTTCAGGAGGAGGACATAATGGAGTTAAAAACATTATTCTAAATCTTGGGGCCGAAAACTTCAAAAGATTAAAAATAGGAATATCTAAAAATAAAAATTATGATATGAAAGACTATGTTTTAGGTAAATTCAATCAGGAAGAAGAAATGATATTAGATAAATTAAATCCATTAATTATAGAATTATTAGATGATTATATAAAAAAAGATTTCAGTAGTGTTATGAATAAATACAATAGGAGAGATTTAAATGAATAACTTATTTGATATATTTACAATTAACTATCAAGAAAATCTTGGCTTATCAGGAATGACTGATGAGTCTTTTTGCCTTTATGTCAATAAACTATATGAAGAAAAAAAACAAGGAATACTAGTTTTATGCCCAACTTTAACCGATGCTAACAATTTACTTAATATCATGACATCAATAAACCTTGATACCTTATTTTTTCCAATGGATGACTTTTTAACAAGTGAAGCGATAAGTATTAGCCCCGATTTAATGGTTACAAGACTTGAAACTTTAAATGAATTAGTAACTAACTCAAAGAAAATTGTAATTACTCATATGATGGGATATTTAAGATATTTACCTAGTAAAAATATTTATCAAGAGAATATCTTAAATTTAAAAGTTGGAATGGAGATAGATCCAAAAGAATTAACCTCAAAGTTTTATAATTTAGGTTATAAACGAGAAACTTTAGTAACAACAACGGGAGAACTTGGAGTTAGAGGATTCATAATTGATATATTTCCCGTTTCTTTTAACCATCCAATTAGATTTGAATTCTTTGGCGATGAAATTGATTCGATTAGAGTATTTGATGAAGAAACTCAAAAGTCAATTGAAGAAATCAAAGAAATAACAATTTATCCTTATACAGAATTTTTATTAGATGATTATAACGCCTTAGATGAAGGAAAAAGAAAACAAAAATACTTAAAAGAATATTTAAAAGATACTAAAAATATCCTTGATTATTTAGATAAACCAATTACTATTGTTAAAGACTATACAATGATACTAAATACTTATAATAAAATGCAAGGGGAAATAAAAACTTACCGAGAAAATGATACTAATTATAAGGGCGAATATATGTTTCCAATTAGTATTTTAAATAAAGATAAAGTGCTTCATTACTTAAGTGTTGATAACATAATTCCTAATCATGAATTTAATGAATATTTAGATTTTAATATTAAAACGGCACCCAAGTTTCATGAAAACATTGATATTATAAATACCTATTTAAGAGATATGTTAGGAACTAATCATCAAATAATTGTCTGCCTAAAAGATCATCAAGTTAAAAACTTTGTAAAATACTTAGAAGTTCCTTATGTAAAAACAAAGTTTAATGATTTAAGAAATAATATTGTAAATATTATTGAATTTGATTTTCCAAAAGGATTTCTTTATCAAGATATAGTTATTTTAACTGATAAAGATTTATTTAATGTTAGTCCGACAAAGAAAAAATATAAAACGAAGTTTAAATATGCAACCAAGATTAGCAATATTAATAAATTAGAAGTAGGAGACTATATTGTTCATAGTATCAATGGAATTGGTATTTATAATGGTATTAAAACTTTAACTGTTAATTCTTTAAAGAAAGACTTTTTAGAGATACTATATAAAGGGGACGATAAACTTTATATTCCGGTTGAAAAGATTGATTTAATTAGTAAGTATTCAGGGCGAGAAGGGGTAACTCCTAAAATCAATGGCTTAGGTAGTAGTGAATGGCGAAAGAATAAGCAAAGAATTATTGGTAAAGTAAGAGATATTGCTGATAAACTAATAAAATTATATGCAGAACGGGAAATGCAAAAAGGTTTTGCATTCTCAGAAGATACTAAATATCATGAAGAGTTTTATAATGAATTTATGTATGAACCAACACTTGATCAGTTAACGGCCTTCGAAGAAATCAAGAAAGATATGGAAAAAGATAGACCAATGGATAGGTTGTTATGTGGAGATGTTGGATTTGGAAAAACGGAAGTTGCTTTCCGGGCAATGTTTAAAGCAGTATACGATGGTAAACAAGTTTTATATCTTTGTCCAACAACAATTCTTTCTAGTCAACAATATCAAAATGCCCTTGATAGATTTAAGAATTTTCCAGTTAAAATTGAACTTTTAAACCGATTTACAACGCCTAAAAAAGATAAAGAAATAATTGAAAAACTAAAGAGTGGTGAAATTGATATTGTAATTGGAACTCATAGATTATTAAGTAATGATATTAAACCTAAAGATTTAGGATTATTAATTATTGATGAAGAACAAAGATTTGGAGTTGCTCATAAAGAAAAATTAAAACAATATAAAGCGAATGTTGATGTTTTAACTTTAACTGCAACCCCAATTCCTAGAACTTTACAAATGTCTGTTGTTGGAATTAGATCTTTATCAGTTATTAAAACGCCTCCTGTTAATCGTTTTCCAATTCAAACTTATGTTGTTTATGAACAAGACCAATTAATTCAAGATGCAATTAATAAAGAATTATTAAGAGACGGGCAAGTATTTATTTTATATAATCGTGTTGAAAGCATAGAAAGCAAGATGGTTGAAATTCAAAAATTAGTTCCTAATGCCCGAATTGTAATTGCTCATGGCCAATTATCAAAAATTGAACTTGAAAATCGGATGATGAAGTTTATTAATCATGAATATGATATTTTACTTTCAACAACTATAATTGAAACAGGAATTGATATAGCAAATGCTAATACTTTAATAGTTTTAAATGCTGACAGGTTTGGACTTGCTCAATTATACCAGATAAGGGGAAGAGTTGGAAGAAGTAATAAAGTTGCTTATGCTTATTTAATGTATCCTGAAAATAAGGTTTTAGGAGATGCTGCAATTAAAAGACTTAATGTTTTGAAAGAGTTTACAGAACTTGGTAGTGGTTATGCAATAGCAAGCCGTGATTTATCAATTAGAGGAGCTGGAGATATTTTAGGAAGTGAGCAAGCAGGATTCATTGATACTATGGGAATTGATTTATACTTAAAAATATTAAATGATGAAATTAAACACTTACAAGGACAAGAAACTATTGAAGAAGAAATTAAAGATGAAAAACCACTTATCAATGTTTCAACTCATATTGATGATAAATATGCTAGTGAAAGTGATTTAAAAATTGAAATTCATAAATTAATTAACACGATTGATAGCTACAATAAATTAATGAGTGTTAAAGAAGAATTTACAGATAGATTTGGTGAACCTAATGAAGAAATATTAACTTATATGTACCAAGAATGGTTTGAAAAACTTGCAAAAGAACAAGGAGTAGAAGAGGTTAATACAACAGATTCAACAATGGAACTTATTTATACAATTGATAAATCGAAAAGTATTGATGGTGAAGAGTTATTCATGAAAGCTTACAATATCTCAAGAGACTTTAGTTTTAGTTATCATAATTTAAGACTTCATGTAACTTTAAAGCTTAAAAACTTAAATAAACATCCAATTTATTACTTTATTGATTTATTAAATAATGAGAATACTATCACTAAGTAGTATTTTCTTTAAAAAATAACTTTATTATTTTAGAGATTTATTATATAATAAGATTAATTAGTTTGAAGGTGAGTTATGAATATTTGTTTAAATGAATTTTTTCTTATGATTCTTTATTTGGCGAAAACGGCGTTAAATATATTAAGATTTGCAATACCGGTGATTTTAATTATAAAAATTGGAATAGATGCTTATAAGAAAATGATAAACCCTGATTCTGGCGATATAAAGAATATTAAAAATCGCTTAATAGCAGCTTTTATAGTTTTTTTGGTTCCGACAGTTATTCCTTTATTAATGGATGTTTTAGGTGGAATTACTAAAGATGATTATAACGTTTTTGCAACCTGCTATGAATTTGCTGATTTAGAACATATTAATGTTATCAGAGAAGATAGAAAACAGGAAGAATTAGAAGCTTATTTAAGTGAACAAGAAAAAAACTTATCAGAGGGTAAAAAACTTATTGCAGCTTATCGAAAAATTATTGAAAGTAATCATGTTATAGCAGGAATTGGTCCTTATGCTAATAATAAAAATGCAATCAAATGTGGAACTGGTAGACAATATGATACTGGCTTATTTAATGCAGTTAGATCTGCTGGGCCGAAAACTCGTGAAGGAGTAGTTGCAGCAGCTTTATATGTATCTAGTCATATAGATGTTCATATTCCATATTTTTGGAGTGGTGGACATTTCCATAACTATGATGGTTATCTTGATACAGGTAATAATTTTATAGGTATCTCAGATAAATGGGGCTGTAGTGTTAAAATGATTCCAGAAGGGACGGATAAACAAAAACCTAATCAAAAATATCCTTTTGGAATGGATTGTAGTGGATTTGTTGCTTGGTCAATTTTTAATGGTGGATATTATACAGGTGACACAAAACAAGAAATAATTATTGGAACAGATTCCAACTCGAAGTTAATAATGGGAGCTGGTGATGATTGCCAACCTCAAACAATTAGTTTTTCAAAATCAAAAGGAAAATTAAAACCTGGCGATCTTTTAACTACACCAGGACATGTTGTTATGGTTGTTGAAGTTACTGATAAAAAAGTTAAAGTAGCTGAAGAAAAAGGCTATGATTATGGATTAGTTATATCAGAGGTATCATATGGTGAAAGATTCTCAACAGCCTTATTAATGGATAATTTTTATAAAAATTACAAAAAAGGTAGCCCAATATATTCTAAATTTAATTAAAACATTGATATAAATATTAAAAAAAATATATAATTAATATGGAGGATTAATGAAACAAAATATAATTTTAGTTTTAAAAGGCATGATAATAGGTCTTGCTAATGTTATTCCAGGGGTAAGTGGTGGAACATTGATGATAACTTTAGGATTATATGAACAAATTATTAATACAATAAGTCATTTCTTTAAAAATATAAAAGAAAATATAAAATTTTTAATTCCTCTTGGAATAGGGGTAATACTTGCAGTTTTATTGTTTAGTAAAATAATTGGTTTAGCTCTTGATAATTATCCATTTCCAACAACTTTATTCTTTTTAGGATTAATATTAGGAGGACTACCATTGCTATGGAAGAAAGTGAGTACCAAAAAGAAAAACTTTAGCAATTGGCTTATTTTTGGAATAACTTTCATGTTAGTTACAACGTTTGCTTTCCTAAAATCAGGTGAAACCATTGTTGATTTATCTAATTTAAGTGTGGGAGGATATATTCTTTTATTCTTAGTTGGCGTTATAGCCTCATCAACAATGATTATTCCCGGAATAAGTGGATCATTTGTTCTAATGATTCTTGGGTACTACGAACCAATAATTGATACTATTAGAAGTATTACTGATTTCAGTTTACTTGGAAGTAACATATTAATTCTTGGGGTCTTTGGAATTGGTGTAGTAATTGGTATAATTGTTGTTGCAAAACTAATTGAATTTCTTCTTAAAAAGTTTGAAATAAAAACTTACTTTGGAGTTCTAGGATTTGTTCTAGCTTCCATAATTGCAATTATAAAGCCATTAATTGGAGTTAACTTACACTTTTTAGAAGTAATAATTGCTTTTTTCCTATTTATTGGAGGATTCATTGCAGCTTATAAAATGGGTGAAAAATAACTTATAGAAAGTTATTTTTTTTCAT
>CANRIE010000036.1 GCA_947630585.1 uncultured Bacilli bacterium
TGAATTTTTAAAAGCTCAAACCCTTGCTATTATTGGGTTTGAGCTATGGTTAAAAAAATTTTCATGTCTTTAACCTGTGATTTTTGTTAATTTGTGAATTTATCCTGAATTAAATCACTAAAATATTGATTAAATAGAAATTAATAGTTATAATTAAATAAAGGAGGATGTTATGGAAATAATTGTTATGGGGAATGGTAAAAAAATTATAACTCCTGATGAAGTAGTTTTAAATTTAGATTTTATTACGAAAGGTTATAGTTATGATGAAGTATTAACAAATGGTAGTCATAATGTTAAATTGTTTGTTAATGATATTTTAATACCTAATAATTTTAAAGAAACAGATTTGAAAACTAGAAATTATGTTATTAAAGAGGAGAAAAAATATAATAATACAAGAGGAGAATATATAGATGATGGTTATTCTTATAACCAAAGTGCAATTTTAAAATTTGATTATGATAAAGAAAAAATGGCTAAGTTAATGATAGAAATATCAAAACTTGCTAATGCTCCTAAGAGCGTTGTTAACTTTAAAGTTAAAGATGAAGAAAAATACCATAAAGAAGTGTTAAACTTAGCTTATCAAGATGCTAAAGATAAAGCTTTAATTATTGCAACATCAGCTGGTAAAACGTTAAAAGATCCCGTTAAAGTAAGTTTTCAGCCGTTTGAAGAATATTCTGAATCTCAAATCGATTCTGATTGCTTATACGAAAGAGCTATGTGTATAAAAACAGATGATATTACGTCAACATTTACACCAATGGATATAGAAATAAGTGAAAATTTATATTGTATTTTTAGGGCTGAATAAGAAAGGTTAATTTATGAGTGATTATGATAAAGAAGTAAAAAACAATGAAAAAAGAAATGGGAGTTTGATAATTATTTACAACAAAAAAATTTAAGTAATAAAACAATTTCTAATCATTTATCAAATGTTGATTTCTATTTAAATAATTATTTAGTATATTATGATGTTATTAAAATGGAAGATGGTGTTTCTGAGTTAGGAGGATTCTTAGGTGATTGGTTTATTAGAAAATGTATGTGGTCGACTGAAAGTACTGTAAGATCAACAGCAGCAAGCATTAAAAAATTTTATCAATGTATGTTAGAATTAAATCATATTAGTGAGGATGATTATAAATTTGTTGCTGATACTATTAAAGAAGACCTTCCAGATTGGGTAAAAAATGTTAATAAATATAATTCTTTTGATGAAGATGATTTTGAGGAAGAGGATATTTGGATTTAAAAATATCCACCATTAATGGTGGATAAAAATTTAAATAATCATATAATAAAGTAGAAAAGTCACGGGATGTGGCTTTTTATTCATATTCTTTTTTCAAAATATCAATTGATGCTAAAAATAAATCTTGTTCTTCACTTGTTAAATTAAGTCTTATTTTTTCTCGAACACCATCTTTATTAATAATTGCTGGTTCACTTATAAAAACATCATATTTATCATCATAACAAGAAACAGTGATAATAGTATTTTCATCGCCTAAAATAGCATTAGTAATTTTAACTAAACAAACACCTATTCCAAAATTAGTAAATCCCTTTCTCTCAATTATTTTATAAGCAGAATCACGGACATCAAGATAAATTTCCGTAAGTTCCTCGTCTTTTAAATAATTACTAATTGGATTAAGACCAACAGTTGCATTACTCCAAGGAACAAATTCACTATCACCATGTTCACCTATTACATAAGCATGAACATTATTAGGATTTATTTTTAATTTATTACCTATTAAATAACGAAGACGAGATGTATCAAGAGAGGTTCCTGAACCTATAACCTGATTAGTTTTAAAATCGGGATTTTTTAGTTTAGCATATTTATAAACTAAACTAGTCATAATGTCAAGAGGATTAGTTGCAATTAAAAATACGCCATCAAAACCATTATCCATAACTTTATTGGTAATATCCTTAATAATTTCTTTATTTTTACTAATTAAATCAAGTCTCGTTTCACCAGGCTTTTGATTTAATCCTGCTGTAATACAAACAATTTTAGCATTTCTAACATCATCATAATCTCCTACTCTAATTTTTAATTTTGAAGGTGCAAAAGCGAGAGAATGATTTAAATCCATAACATCTCCCATGGCTTTATCTTTGTTTGTATCAATTATAACTAATTCACTTACTTTTGTTCGTTGATTTATAATTGCATAAGCATAACTAGATCCAACATTTCCACATCCAATCAAAACAACTTTATTATTCATAATATCCTATCCTTTCAATTATATTATAACCTATCTTTTACTTAATTAATAGTTTTTTTTAGTTTTTATGTGAAATTAATGTGAAATAAGTTGATTTTAGTGAAAAAAGTATTATATAATTGTTATGGGAGGTCATAATGAAAAAGAATAACACATTAAAGGTACTATTAATTACAATTATAGTAGCGTTTTTACTAACATGGATTTTACCAATTGCTTATTATAATAATGGTATAATGGGTGGATTTAGTGAATTTACTAATTTAGAATTTCGATATCCAGCAGGAATATTTGATATTTTAGGTTATCCACTTATTATTTTAACTTCTTATTTTATGCATCCAACATTATATATTCTAGCAGTAGGTGCTTTCTATGGAGTATTCGAACAAACTGGTGCTTATCGAAAAATTAGCGATAAGATTGCAAAATTATTTAAAGGAAAAGAGATTATCTTTTTTGCAACTGTTGTTGCTTTACTTTCAACAATTGTAGCATTCTGTGGTTTCAGTTATGAGCTTATCTTTGTTTTACCACTTCTTGCCTCAATCATTCTTTTAATGGGATATGATCGAATAACTGTTGCTATGACGTTAATTGGTTCAATTGCAGTTGGATTTGTTGGTTCATTATTTGCTAAAGGAATAACTGGTACTTACATTGCAAGTTTAGGAACAAACTATACTGATTTAATTTGGTTTAGAGTAGCAATTTTAGTTATTGGTATTGCTTTATTAACTTTCAATATAGTATGGCGATTAAAGAAAAAGTTTAGAAAAGATGATGAAACTAAAGAATTAATTGCTGAAAAGTATGAAGTTAAGAGTCGTAAAGGTAAAAAAAGAGCTATTTGGCCAGCAATTGTTATTTTTGATTTAGTTCTAATATTGATGATATTAGGTTCAATTGATTTCAATGGTGCATTTGGAGTTACAATTTTTGATACATTTAATCAAAATGTTATGAACTTAAAGATTAGTGGTTATCCATTATTTGCTAATCTTATAGGCAAACAAGCCTTCTCCGGTGCAATTGGTACTTGGCTAGTAACAGATTTTACAATGTTCTTAGTAATTGCAACAATTATTTTAGCAATTACTTATCGAATTAAACCAAATGAAATCTTTGAAGGCTATAAAGAAGGAGCTAAGAAGTTTGCTTTATCAGCACTTCTTGTTTATCTGGCATTCTTAGTTTTAGTTCTATCAGTTAATCATCCATTTGTTTTAACTTTAATTAAACCACTTATGGAAATAACTAATGGTTTTAATACGATAACTCTTTCTTTATCAAGCTTTATAGCTAGTGTATTCTATATTAATCCAGACTATACAGCATCAAACTTATTACCTTATGTTATGAGTGTAATTCAAGATACTAGTGTTTATCCACTTGTTGAATTTATTTCACAAGCAATGCAAGGATTAGCTTTATTAATAGCACCTACTAGTATTGTCCTATTAAGTGTTGTAAGTTATTTAAAAGTATCTTATAAAGATTGGATTAAAAACATTTGGAAATTCTTCTTAGAATTATTATTAATAGTATTTATATTATTCATTGTTATTATAATGTTTAATGTAGTATAAAACAAAAAAATTCGTGAAACGCGAATTTTTTTATTTTCCTTCTTTATACTCAGTAAACAATAGACCAATATTTATTAACCCAGCAATACCAACAATTGTATAAACAATACGGCTTAATAAAGTCATATCTCCGAATATTGCTGCTACAAGGTCAAAATCAAAAATTCCAATTAAGCCCCAATTAATTGCTCCAATTATTGTAAATACTAAGGCTATTTTTTGTAATATTTGCATAAACTCCTCCTATCACTAACTATCATAAACAAAATATTTAAAATTATTCATGAATATTTAAAAAACATTAAAATATAATTAATTGAAAAGAATGAAAAGGGGTTTTAAATGAAAAAAATTTTAATTTTATTAGTAGTACTTGGTACTATCTTTATAACAGGATGTGGAAAAAATAATATTGATAATATATTTAAAGACTTAACTGATAAAATAAATAAATTAGATGCTTATACTTTAAATGGTAATTTAACAGTTAAAAACAATAATAATTCTTATAATTACAATGTAAGTGTTAGTTTCATGGCTAAAGATAAATTTCGAGTATCATTAGTTAATACGGCTAATAACCATGAGCAAGTAATTTTAAGGAATGATGATGGGGTATTTGTTCTTACGCCAAGTTTAAATAAGAGTTTCAAATTCCAAAGTGATTGGCCATATAATAATTCTCAGATTTACTTACTTGCATCAATTATTGATGATTTAAATAATGATAGTAAACTAACTAAAGAAGAAAAAGATTCGATGTATATATTTACAAGTACAGTTAATTATCCAAATAATCCTAATTTAATAAAACAAAAAGTTACAGTAGATAAAGATTTAAAAATTACAAAAGTTGAAGTTCTAAATCAAAATGATGAAGCTGAAATGACTTTTGATATAACTAATATTGATTATAATCCAACTTTTGATGAGGCATATTTTGAAGTAAATAGTATTATAAATACTAATACCAATAATAATCCTAATCCAAATACAAATAATAACAATTCAAATAATAATCAAACAACCGAAGATAATAAAGAAACAACAGATAATAACAAAGAAAATAATACAACTGATAATAATAAAACAACTGAAACAGCAACTTTAGAAGACATTATTTATCCATTATATTTGCCAACAGGAACAGTTTTAGAAGAACAAGAAAAAGTTAGTAAAACTGATGGTGAACGAGTAATTTTAACTTTCAGTGGGGATAAAAGTTTTACTTTAGTTGAAGAAACAGCAACACCTTCTAAAGAATTTACAGTTGTTCCAACTTATGGGGAACCATTACAAGTAAATGATACAATTGGAGCTGTAACTGATAATTCTCTTAATTGGACAAGTAATAATATTGAATACTATATTGTATCAGATGTTATGAGTTCTAAAGAATTATTAGAAATTGCTAATTCAATTTCAACTGATGCATCTGTTGCAGCTTTAAAATAATTAATTAGGCATTATTTCTATAATATTATAACGTTCAAAATAACTATTATATTCATTCAATATATAGTTATTTTTTAAATGTATTTTTTTTAAATAAGTAGATATAGTATATAATGTACCTATAAAAATACCATTTATATAAATTAATATTCTCTTCCCTTTAAATTTAATTTTATTGTCACTTATAACTTTATTAACATAATTATAAATATCAGAATCATTATTTTGATTAAAATCTATATTATATAAAAATTTAATATCTAATACTAATTCATCTTTATTTATTTTATATTTAGTTTTCATATTAATATTTTGTTATAAGTTTTAATTTTTATACAAAATCATAAAAAAAATATAGTGAATTTGGCTGTTTTTGGTCCTATTTTCTTGTATCATATTTATATAAGTGAACGAATATCACCTTTTTTTAATCTTAAATAATTATAAAATATGAAATAAAAAAAATAAAAATTTTTCGGTAAAATTGACTTTTTTTCGTGTATATTATATATAGGAGGATATAAAGATAGAAGCCAGGAAGGACGGGTGAATTATTTAATAGGAAGCTATCTTTTTTATCACCTAAAAAAAATAACTAATGAAAGGAAGTAAAAAAATGACACAAGAACAAGTCAAAAGCACTAAAGAAGAAATAGAAGAGGTTGAAAAACAAAAAGAAGAAGAAAAAGAAAGGGAAATTGCAGAAGCAAAGAAAAATGGAGAGATTATCCCATTATGCTTTGATGACTGCTTCAAAAGCATGTTTGGAGATGCAACCCATCTTGAAACATCAGCATTTCTAATATCTAAAATATTAGGAATGGATTATGATAAGTTAAAAGGAAAAATTGTAGTTCAACCAAACAGAGTTGTTAAAGCTCAACCTGACAAGAAAGATGAAGAAAGGGATTTAGTTCTTTATGTTGAACCAATTGATACTAAATTAATTGTTGAAATTACCTATGATGCTATTGCTTTAAATAATTTAGGAGATTATTTTCTAAATGACAGGGATAGTTACGTTCTTAAGATATTAAGAGATTTATATTATTTATCAGCAAGTCATGGTAATAGTTTAGCAAGTGGTGAAGGATATGACAAATTAAAAGCAATCTTTTTAATTGAATTTAATCCTTACTTTATTGATAGAGACCATAAAGAATTTTATGAGGAGTATCATTTTAGGAATAAATATGGTCACATCTTAACCGAAAATTTCAAAATTATCAACATAAATATTGTCGAATGTAAAAAACTATGGTATTATAATACATATAAGAGCGACGAATATGATACTTTTCATAAGGATTTAATTTTACTCGGAGCTTTAATGTCTGTAACTAATATGGATGATGTAGACAAGTGTTTAGGTGACATTGATGCAACTTTGAAAATTAAGGAATTAATTAAAGAGGTGATTATTAATATGAATAACAATGATGATGCTTGGGGTAGATGGTATGATAGAAATGAAGAAAATGAAAGAATGGCTCAAAGTAATCTTGATTTTGCCCATAAGCAAGGCGTTAAGGAAGGAATAGTCATCGGACGTGACGAAGGAATTAAGTATAATGTACCCTATAATGTACCCATAGATGTGGACACAAGAAGAAGAAGGTATCCAACAAAATGGACACTTCAAAAAGGGATAAAATC
>CANRIE010000037.1 GCA_947630585.1 uncultured Bacilli bacterium
AAATAAGCATAACTATAATTTCTAATTGTTAGAATTATATTATTTATACTTAATATTCCTAGTACTAATACTATTACCTTACAAATTCTTCTTTTTCTTTCATAACTATTCATATATTTTTCCTCCTTTTTAAACGCAAAAAACGACATAAGAGCATAGTCATAAAACTATACTTTTATGTCGTATTTATAGTTATTTTATTATTTTCGCTTAGATGATTATTTGATACACCCCCCCCGTAGTTATCATATCGTTAACATATTTTCTTGATACATTGATTAATTTTAACATGAGGGTCACTCCTTTCTTAATTTTCTATTTAATGATACCATGACTAATGGACTTAGGTCAACCCCCCATTTTTTATGATTTACATTTTTTAACAATTATAATTATAAACTTATTCTAATTGTTAAAACATTATTTTTATACTTTAAAAAAATATTACCATTACACTTATCAACTAATTCTTTAGCTATGCTAAGTCCAATTCCATTAGATTCATTATTATCAATAACTGTATAATATCTATCAAATAATCTTTCTAATTCAATATTACTTAACTTACTTGTTTTATTAGAAAACTCTATAACTCCATTACTACTTAATTTAATTTTAAATTCTCCTTCACTATATTTAATAGCATTAGAAATTATATTACTAAATATTCTTTTAACAACATTTTGATTTAAATATCTACCTACCTTTTCATTTGTTATATTAATAACAGGATTAAGATTATATTCTTTAAATGAAATATAAAAACTTGCAATAACATCTTCTAAAATATCATTTAAATAAATAAAATCATTTTTAAGTTCCTTATCTAAAACTTTAGAATAATCAAATAACTCTGATGTTAAAATCGTTAAATCAGTAACTTTACTATCAATTATTTTTAAATACTTAATCTGTTTTAAAGTTAATTTCTCATTTTCTAATAAATCAACATATCCTTTAATAGCTGTTAAAGGGGTTCTTAAATCATGAGATATATTAGTTATAATCTTTTTAAACTCTTTATTACCATTTTTATATTCTAGTTCCAATTCTCGCAATTCTTTTAAACTTTTATTTAATATACTAACTAATTCTTTTAAATCTTTATTAGAATAATCAAGAGTAATTAAACTATTAGTATCGGAATTTATAATTTTTAATAAAGACTTACTAATGTTTTTAAGTTCTCTTTTAGTCAAAACTATTTTTATAATTAAGATAATTAAAGTTATTAAAAATAAATAAAACCAAATACTCATAACACTCCTTATTTTAAATTTTTCTTATTGAAGATAATTAAACCTATACTTGTTGATACTACTATTATACCTAATGAAGAAAGTTGCATTTTATTGTAATCTACGTATTCGGAAGTCATTACCGAATACACACTATTGTCATGATAAAAAAGATTTAAATTATTTAAAGTTTCGTAAACTTTCCAACTAAATTCCTTTTTATAATCTTCAGTATGACCATATCCTTTATTACTATACTCTAAAGACATATCAACTTGAAGTCTACCAATAGCAAATAAGGAAAGAATAAAAATTAAAATAATTCCTATATTCATAACTATTGAAATCGTATTACTATTAAATAACATTTGAATTGCTGTAAATATACTAGAATAAGCAAGAATATCAATTAATATGGTAATAATAATTTTTAGAAATAAACTATAACTAATTGAAATAACTCCAAATAAAGGGATTCCAATAATTAAGGAAACTAGAAAGTAAACAATATAAAATAATAAACATGCTATACTTACGGTAATTAAATTAGCAAGATAAATATTTAGTCTTTTATGACCAATACTTATTTTATTTCTAATTACCGAGTCATTATACTCACACCCTAAAAACAAACTTGTAAATGATGCTATAAAAAAACTAAAAATAAATGGATAAAAACATAAAATTTCTTCTAAATGTATTGGCCTTTCACTATCCATATCAATATATGAAAAAATTATTTTTAAAATAGCTATTATAATCGTAACTATCATTAAAATATAAAATGGTTTATTTTTACTTAATCTTTTAAAATTAGCATCTAATAATCTAATCATCTTGACCTCCCATTAACTTTATATAATAACTTTCTAAAGTTTCATCTACTTCCTTGGCCTCTAAAACAATTAAGTTAGCTAGAGTTAAATCTCTTATTAATTTAGCTAAATTTGATTGATTATAGATATTAACACTCTTTTCATCAATTACTTCATAAGTAATATTATGTTCTTCAAAATAGTTAACAAATGATCCTAAATCTTCAACTGTTAAAATGAATTTAGGTTTGATATCTTTTAATAAATCTTCACTTGCTATTTCTTTAATAATTTTTCCTTTATCAATAAAACCATAATCAGTTGCAACTTTTGATAATTCATCAAGATAATGACTAGATATTAAAATAGTTATTTTATATTCTTTATTTAGTTTTAGGATTAATTCTCGAATTTCAATTATACCTTCTGGATCAAGTCCATTGATTGGTTCATCAAGAATTAAAAAATCAGGATTATTTGAAAGAGCAATGGCAATTCCTAGCCGTCCTTTCATTCCGAGAGAAAAATTCCGAACTTTTTTCTTATCATCTTCTAAACCAACTAACTTTAATAAATTAGATGCATTATCATAATTTGGAAATCCTGCAAGTTTCATTTGGATAATTAAATTATCTTTAGCACTCATATCTTGGTACATTGCTGGAGTATCTATAATTGCACCAATTCGTTTCTTTTCTTTAAATATATCTTTATTTAAGTTACTAACTCCATAAATAGAATAAGTGCCACCATCAGGTTTAATTAACCCTGTAATTGTTCTAATTAAAGTTGTTTTACCACTACCATTTTTACCAATAAGTCCATAAATTGCACCATCTCTAATATGAATATTTAAGTTATCTAATATAACTTTTCGATTATACTTTTTTACTAAATTATTTGTTTCTAATATATACATAACCTCTCCTATCAATTATATTCTAACTTATAAATGTTAAGAAAATTGTTAAGAAATGAAATTTTTTATTCTTTTATTTTAAAACCTATTCCAAAAACGGATTCAATGTATTCTTCTTTAGTGTATTTTCTAATTTTCTTTCTTAAATTACTAATATGAACTCGTAAAGTACCATCAGATGGGAAATCTAAATCAAAATTTATTAAATCTAATAATTTATTTTTGGTTATAACTTGTCTTGGATTACTTAGTAATTCTTTAATAATTAAATACTCACTTTTAGTTAAATTTACTTCATTTTCATTAATTACTAAAATAGGTCTATCTTGCATTAAAGAAAGTTCTTTATATTTTAATTCGGAAATAATATCTTTATCTCTTAATTGTACGTCAATCCGAGCTTTCAACTCTTTACTATTAAAAGGTTTAGTTAGATAATCATTGGCACCTAAATCAAAACAATTTACTTTATCATCAACATCTAATTTAGCTGATAAGACTATGATAGGAATATTTTTTATTTTTTTGATTAACTCTTCTCCTCCGACTCCTGGTAACATCAAATCAAGAATTATTAAATCAATCTTCTCTTTTTCTAATATTTGTAAAGCACTTGAAACATTAAAGGCTCTTAATCCTTCATATTTATTTTTTATTAATTCAATTATAATATCTTGAATATTCTTATCATCTTCAACAATTAATATTTTTTTCAAACTATCACTTCCTAGTTGATATATTTATAAATTATTTATTTTTATAAGAAACTTATTTAAACTTTTATACCATTTAAACATTTCTAATTTCTTCTTAGCAAATTGTTGATATTTTTCTTCATTGTATTCGTTATTAAATTTCCATCTTTGTAAAGTCCGTTCATAACAAGTTTCAATACTAGTTCGCATAACTATTATTTTACCTTTTAAAATAGAATAATCATGTATATTTCGATATTGAGCCGAATCTATTACTAAAGTTTTATTGCTATCTTTAAAATAATCTAAAACTTGCAAATAGAAATCATCAAAATTTGTAAATAAATAATCTTTTGATTTCGATTTAAATATATTTCTTAATTCTAAACTTTCCTTATTTTCTGATAATTTATCACTAAAAACTATATCTGTATCAATTACTATATAATTGTTATCTTTTAAGTATTTATTACTAAAGTATGACTTGCCACTTCCACTTTCTCCTGTTATATTTATAATTTTATCATTTGTAATATCTTTAATATAAGGTTCTTTATCAATAAATCTACTAATTAATAAATCTGATTTTATTTCATCTAAGTATTCATAAACTTCTTTTAGAAATCCATTAAGATTTTGACTATCGTTTTCCCGACCATAAGAAATAAAATCATTAAATTCTTTTAAAACTAAATCAATGTTATCTTTATTAACTTTATCTTTAATTATTTTTAAAGCTGTCTTTTGATAATTCATAACTGATACTACTGCTAAAGACTTATAGTATGCTATTTCAGGTATTGTTGAAATTTCATAAAAATGTAAAGCCATTTCATCAGTTACTTTTCTAGGATTAGATACAATTATTTTATTAGTTCTAAATACACCATGAGGTGTTGCCGAATCAGTAACATCAATAACTAAAGCATCTTCTGGTATTTTTACATCATATAAAGTGTCACCCCGATGAAGCCATCTTAATATTTTATCTTCTGATGAAAAGTTAAAACCTCCAAAGTCTCGACCTTTTTTAGCATCAGGGTTCCATAAACTTGCTTCATTTACTGTATCTATTTTATATTCGTGCTCTGCACCTTTATTGCCAAACATTACTTTTAAATATTTTGTCATAATACCCCTTCCTAACTACTAAATTAAATTTTATAATTCTCTAAAATATCTATTTTTCTTCTTGTTTATAATCTATATGAGTATATCTATTTTTAAGTTCATAATTAGTATTACTTACTAAATTAAAGAAAAATTTTTCTAAATAAGATGTATCTTCAAATATATTTTTTTCAAAATTTTTATAATTTGATCTAACTAAGGCATTTCTAAAATACCATGAATTTTCAGCAAATACATCATAATTTATATTAAAGCCAAATGTTTTTAAATACTTTATAAGAAAAACTGCTGTAGTTCTTGTATTGCCTTCGCAAAAGGGATGTACTTGCCATATATTTGAAGTAAATCTAGTAATATGTTTAATTAATTCTTCTAATGACAAATCTTTATAGGAAAAACTTTTTTCTTGATTTATATCATATTCTAAAGCATCTTTTATTGTTTCATAAGAACAATAGATAACAGTATCTCCATTCAAAATCCATTCGTTTTTAGTAAAATTATAATCTCTAATTTTTCCTGCTTCTTTATAAATTCCTTTAAATAATCTTAAATGAATATTAGTAAGTTCCAAAATATTAAAATTAAAACTTTTTTCGCTTAAAATTTCTGTTATTCTAACTGCTACTTTATCTGCTTCTTCACTGTTTTCAATTTCATCATTTTTTCTATTATCAGATATTTTATAATATTCATCTATTTTTTTCTTTGCTTCGTGAATATCAATATTGCCTTCAATATATTCTTTAGCCGTATCAATTAAATACTTTGAAGGTTTTAAACCATCAACATCTTGAAGTCCAAT
This sequence comes from uncultured Bacilli bacterium, assembly GCA_947630585.1. Lineage (GTDB taxonomy): Bacteria > Bacillota_I > Bacilli_A > RF39 > UBA660 > RUG591. The sequence goes on from CANRIE010000037.1 coordinate 5,604, forward strand.
AGCAATTTTCCAAATTTTTGCCTTTTCACTTTTATTTGGTTCACCTTGTTTAATATATTCAGATAACTCTAAATTCCAATTTTCTTTTTTAGACATAAGTAATCACTTTCCTTATAAACAATATAATACTTAATAGAATCCTACTTTATTTCTTTAATACTATATTTATTTTTATTAATTTCTGTATTATCAAAAGTTTTACTTGAAAGATAAATAATAATTATTAATAAAATTTGAATAATAAAGAGAAAAATACCAATTCCTATATAAAATTCTTCTGTAATCTGAATAATATGTTCAATTATAAACATACTTAAATCTAAGAATAACAATATACTAACAACAATAATTAATTTTTCTTTTTCAAGAGGTACTTTAATACTAACTTTTGATGTATTCGCGTTCATTAGTAAATGATATTCCTTATTTTTATAATTTAGTTTACAATCATAAATTGGTAATAATATGCACTCTATTTTTTCATTTATAAATATAACATCATCATTAAAATTATTAATGCTTTCTATTCCTTCACGAGCTTTATCATGAATATAATTCATCATATCTTTATAATTAGTATTTAACTTCGTTTTAACATGATTTTTTAAATCAAAAGATGACTCATCAATATCAAGAGGATAAATTGTATTTAAAATAGATTTATCAAAATCATTAAATTCATCAAATAACATATCTTTAATTTCATAATAATTATCATTAATAAAACATTTACAATTATAAAGAATTAAAGGTATATATATTAAATTAATATCTTCTTGTTTGTATTTTAAAACTTTTGAAAAATTATGAGGAATTAAAACTTTAAAATTTAAATTTCTCTTTATTTCTTTTAAGAAATCTTCTTTACTGAAGTTTATTGATAATACTTTAGGACTTTTTATTAAGGATTCAAAATCTGAATCTTCTAGTATAACAATATCATATTTATCTATTTCTTTTAAACTTTTTCTAATATTACATTTATAGCAGATAAATTTTTTAGCATAGAAATCAAATCGCATTA
>CANRIE010000038.1 GCA_947630585.1 uncultured Bacilli bacterium
TACTCTATGTCATGTGTATTGAAATTTATAACATTTTAACTTTGCCATTTTTTTAACATTTTATCTTGACTTTTACACTAGTATTAAATTTCAATTTTTTTAAGATTATTCTCTGCTTTTTTTGAATACTGTATCATTTAATTTATTATAATATTTCTAAAACATAACATTCTATTTCCGAATATAATTTTAACAAAATAATACATAAAAATCAATAATCTGTGTATACTTTTGTTAATTTTTTGTTATCTAATGGAGAAAATGTTTTTCCAGATAATATAGAGCAATTATTTAAGGATTATAAATTAATTAATAAAGTAAAAGTATATGAAAAAAATAAGATTATATTTGCTACTATATTTGTAAATAATGAAGTTGATATTAGTAATATAATTGAAGAAGTAAATTTAAAACTACCAAAATATTCAAGAATACAAGATTATGAAGTCCTACAAGCTAATATAGAAACTAGAATAAAATAATATTATATTTATATCAAGTATTACACCTTTTTGTAACCACTTTTTGAAAAAATAGTTTAAAAACATTAAAAAAACGAATTGTATATTGACATTTTTACAAATAATAACTAAAATACAATACATTATTTTTTGAAATTTTGTGAAAAAAATACATAAATTACAAAAATAATGTTGATTTTATTAATTTTGTAGTATAATATTATTGGAGGGATGAATATGCTTATTGAATTTAGTGTTAAAAACTTTTTATCATTTAAAGATAAAGTAACATTATCAATGGAAAAAGGTAATGGTGATGAAAATTTAGATAATATAATTATAAAAAATGGATTAGATTTATTAAGAACAACTGCTATATATGGTGCTAATGCTTCTGGAAAATCTAACTTATTAAAGGCTTTTACATGTGCAATATTAATGATTAGAAATTCTAACTTAATTCCAGTAGGTGGAAAGTGGAATTTTATTAAACCATTTTTATTCGATGAAAAAACAAAAAATAGTCCTAGTGAATTTGAAATTCTATTTATGGTTAATGACATAAAATATAGATATTTCTTTAGTGCTGATACAAATAAAATTTATGATGAGGTTTTAGATGTTTATTATACACAGAAACCAACTAATATTTTTAAAAGGACTAAAACTAATATTTATGAATTTAATAATGATAAAAATAAATTAGAGCCATTAAAGTCTAAGAATCCAGAAAACAAATTATTTTTATCTACTGCAACTAACTGGAATTATGAAAAAACCAAAGATGCGTATTTATGGTTTAGTAATGCAATAGATACATATGATTCTTTTAATAAGATTTCTGATCAAGACTTAAAAGAATATAGTAGTGATAATAAAAGTTTAAAAGAATTTGCTCTAAAATTATTAAATGTTGCTGATATATTAATTAAAGATATCCATGTTGATTATGAAGAAAAAGATATGGATAGTACAATGATGGAAATATTTCTCCCACCACTTGCTAGAACTAATGAAACATTTAAAATGTCTAATGTAAAAATTGAATTAGCTCATGAAGTTGTTGATGAAAAAAATAATAAACATTATTATAATTTAAATTTCAATGATGAATCTTCTGGTACTCGGGTATTGTTTGCATTAGCTCCATTTTTAAAGAAAGCGTTTGAAAGTCCTAAAATAATAATTGTTGATGAATTAGAAAGAAGTATGCATCCTATATTAGTTGAATTTATCATAAAACTATTTAATAATAAAGATATTAATGAAGCTAATAGTCAGTTAATATTTACAACTCATGCAACAAATTTATTAAGTCTTGGTTTATTAAGAAGAGATCAAATTTGGTTTACTGAAAAAAATCCTAAAACAGGTAGTTCTGATTTATATCCACTTGATTCATTTTCCGTAAGAAAAGATGAAAATATACAGAAAGGTTATATAAATGGTAGATATGGTGCAATTCCATTTATAAAAGATGTTGATTTATGCTAGAAGACAATTAAAACAAAACAAGAAAAAACCATTAATTGTAATTTGTTCAGAAGGTGGTAAAAAAATTTCAGAATATTATTATTTTAGAATTAATAATTAATTTCTTATTTTGTATTTAATAAATTATAAAACCAAAAACTATAATTACCTTGACTTTAAAATCAAATCGGTATAATTTTCTAATAAAGAGGTATTCTATGAAGCAGGAAAATTTAAATGAAAAAAATTTTTTTAAAACCAAACCTTTTTTTGAAGTGTTTGTTATTCCTTCTATAACATGGGTAGCAATTTCTTTACTTGCTTTAATAGCAGATGTAGAAGACCCTGTAACTTTATGGGATATTATAATTGTGGATATTGTTATAATATATCTTTGGTTTTTAATATCTTTAATAATTACTTTAATTGTTTGGAAAGTTAGAAAAAATAAAAAACAAAAATTTGAAAGAGTTAATTCTTTAACTAAAGAAGAAATCAAAGAACCTAAAATAGAAATTGAAGAAAGTGAGAAAGTTAAAGAAATTAATTATCTTACTAAAAGGGAAGAAAAAGCTGTTGTAAAAAGTGAAGATTCTAAAAAAAATAGTAAGAAAAAGAAAAAAGATAAATTACTATATACCTGTGAAAGTATAGTTGATGGTTATGAAATGAGACAAGCCCTTAAATATTTTCCAGAATTAGGCAAAGGAATATATATATCAACTATTTTCGGTATGACAATGTTTGATTTAATAATTTTTGCCTTAATTGCAATTTTATTTAAAAATGTAATGGTTGCAACCTTTATATTTATAATATTTGAAATAATTCATCTAGTTCTTTGTAAATTAGCATTAGGATATTATGTTGAAGCATACGGTAATAAGCAAGTTAAAAAAGGTGTATTGGGGAAAGAAATATACACAGAATTTTATGATGATTATCTTACTAGAACTACAGAAAATTTAACTTACAAGTTTCATTATACTGATATTAGTAGAATTGTTGAAACGGATACTAATATTTATTTAAAAGACATTAAACATAATTCTATAATAAACATTCAAAAAAATAGATGTAGTTTAGAATTAATAAATTTTATTAGAAAAAAGTTTTCAGATATAGAAAATCATCTTGGAGAAACTTCTAAATTTAAAGGAGTTAAAGAGTATCATCACCCTAATTTTATAAAAGCATTCATGATTATCTTGTTTATTATTACATTAATGAGTTTATTTGCTGGCTTATTTACAATTGCTATAGTTGATATATTGTTTCATCGGCATGGTCTTGATTTCCCTCAAAATGCGTTTATATTTTGGGCATGGTTACCAATCCCAATTCTGTCAATTATTCTCGGATTTAAATATACAAAAGCAGGCTTTAAATGTACTAAGAATATTGTTGGGGGATTTATTATGGCATTTTTATTATTAATATATGGTTCATTTGGCTTTTTTCCAAATGATAGAAGAAAAGATTATAATGAAATATATACATATAGTAATATAATAAATGTAAAACTTCCTAATAATGGTAAACTTGGAATACAAACTTTACCTAGATATTTTGATGATGATAAATTTAATTATACAGTAATAAATGCTTATTATGATAATGAAAATGTAGAAGATTTTGTTAATGAAATTAAAAATAGCCCAACTTGGATTTTAAGTACTGATATTAATCCTGAACTTAAAACTTTTATTCCTTCAACGCTTTATTCAGATGATGATGCTTATTACTCTATTTATAATAAGACAACTAGTGATTATAATACTTTACCAGAATTAGAAGATAAATATGAAATATATGCTATGAAATATGATATATCAGATAAAAAATTAGAAATACATAAGTTTGACTATTATTATAAATAATAAAAGTAAATTAAGATTATTTACAATATTTTATCTTTTTGTTATACTTTTATTTGTTAAATGATTAAGTTTATTTAAGTACAAAGGAGGTATAATTATGTGTACAGCAATAACTTATAATACTAAGAATCATTATTTTGGAAGAAATTTAGATTTAGAATATTCATATCATGAAACAGTTACTATTACACCTAGAAATTATCCATTTAAATTTCGAAATGGCAAAGATATTAATAACCATTATGCCATGATTGGAATGGCTTATGTTGCAGATGAGTATCCACTTTATTATGATGCCATTAATGAAAAAGGTTTAGGAATGGCAGGATTGAATTTTCCAACTAATGCTAGTTATAAAGAATTAAGAGATGATAAAGATAATGTTGCTCCATTTGAATTTATTCCCTGGATTTTATCCCAATGTGCAAATATTGAAGAAGCTAAAACTTTATTAAATAAGATGAATATAGCAAAAATTAATTTCAGTGATGAATTACCAGCTTCACCGCTTCATTGGATAATAGCTGATAAAGAAAAATCAATAACTGTTGAAAGTGTTGAAGATGGTTTAAAAATCTATGATAATCCAGTTGGCGTATTAACTAACAATCCAACTTTTGATATGCATATGTTTAATTTAAATAACTATATGTATTTATCGACCGAACAACCTGTCAATAATTTTTCAAATAAATTAAATTTTGATACTTATAGTAGGGGTATGGGAGCCTTAGGTTTACCTGGTGATTTATCATCAGCATCAAGATTTGTTAAAGCAACATTTACCAAAATGAATTCTTTATCAGGGGAGACGGAATCTGAAAGTATCAGTCAATTTTTCCATATTCTAACATCAGTTGAACAACAAAGAGGGTGTGTTCATATGGGAGAAGATAAATACGAAATAACAATTTATAGTTCATGTTGTAATATGGATAAAGGAATTTACTATTATACAACTTATGAAAACAGTCAAATTACAGGTGTTGATATGCATAAAGAAAATTTAGATTCTGATAAATTAGTAAGTTATGATTTAATAGAAGACCAACAAATAAATATGCAAAACTAAGATAAAAAGTAACATTATTGTTATATTTAAATTTTTGATTTAATTATATTATTAATTATTGAAAGGTATAATTATTTATGAACGCAATTACTTTAAAAATTGATTACTATGTAAAGAATGATTTGCTAGAATATCTATCTTCTTTAGATGGAGTTATTCTTTCAAAAGTAGATAGTGAAAATAATGAAGTATATGTAGAATATGATTCAGCAATTATTTCTTTAAAAATATTGAAAATGGAAATTTTATTATATTTTAAATTAATGAAAATACCATCAATTATTTCATTTGATAAACATAGCAACAATAATATAAAGAAAGATAAGATTATTATAAAAGATTTATGTTGTGAATATTGTTTAAAGAGTATGATTGAAGATTTACTTGAAATAGATGGTATTGAAAGTGCTTATACTAATTTTGATTTTGATTTGATGAATACTAGTAATGTAAATATATTTATTACTTATGATGATAATTTAATAAGCGATGATAAAATAAAAGAACTTAAAGAAAAATTTAATAATTATTAGTAAATACTTTAGGGGATTGATATCTTTAAAGAAAATTTAGAAAATGATAAATTAGTAAGTTCTGATTTAATAAAATGTTAATAAATAAATATGAAAAACTAAGGTTTTAAGGAGAAGAAATTATGATGTTATTATTATATTTAAGTTTTTGGTTTAGTTTTATAATAATTGCTATTATATTTTTTACAATAATCTTTCTTTTTAATTTTTTCAGAAATAATGGCTTAAAACCATTTTTCTTAATTTTTAATCGTGAAAACAAAATATTACTAATTACTATGGTAGTTTTTACAATTATTTATTGGACATCATTTTTAATAATCTTTAATATTTCAAGGTGGCCTGAATTAACTTTTTATGAATCTTCAAAAGGTAATGATTATAGTAGTACTTGCACTTTTAAGTATGATTGCCCAGAAATTAATCATTTAAATTTTTATAATCCGAAGGATATTACTTTAGAAGCAACTGAAGTTACTAGAAATTTTATTAAATTTAAACTAAATATCTTAGTTTTTGTAAGTAGGTGTGATAACTGCAACTACGATATAATTGAGGCAGGGCATGAATATCAATTAAATAAGAATGAAAATATTTATTTTAAAATTATAGATAATGAAAAAAATATGTCTTATAATTATCAAATAAGGTTAGGTTAGTTGGAGGTAAGGATGCAAAAAGAAATATGTCTTAAATGTCTGAATTGCCATAAAATAATGCGATTTGATTTCTATGCTAAAAAATTTATCTGCTATAAATGTAATATTAGAAAAAGTTTAAAAGAAATAGAT
>CANRIE010000039.1 GCA_947630585.1 uncultured Bacilli bacterium
TTTATTTTTTTCATGCTAAAATAATAAATAAAAGATAGATTTGACTATTTTTTAGTCTTCTCTATCTGAACAGTAACTTTTTTCGCTATGTTGCAGTTTTTGAGGGATAGTGATATAATATAGATGCTTAGAACGAATTTAGAAAGGGAAATATTCTTGATTAGCCAGCTAATCTAAATTCGTTCTAAGCAAATGAATATTTAGGCTGGCTAATCAAGAATATTTTTTTGTAATAAATATGAACGAAGTATTAGAATATAATGATGTTTTTGAATTAAGAAATATTATTAAACTTTTAAATGAAAAATTAGAGATATTAGAAAAAAGCAAAAAGGCAATTTGTGAAATGGTATTAAAAGATAAGGAAGTTTTATGCTGTCCAAAGTGTCATTCTGTCAATATAAATAAAAATGGTAAATATAAAGAAAGACAAACTTATATTTGTAAAGATTGCAACAAGAAATTTAATAATTTAACAGGAACAATTTTTCATCATACTCATTTAACATATAAACAAGTAGAAGAAATATTTGATTGTACAATTAATCTTTTTTCAATAAGAAAGACTGCAAGTAAAGCTAGAGTATCAACTAAAACAGTTTTTACTATAAGACATAAAATAATGTCTTGTCTAAAAGATATAGTTGATTCATTTAATTTAAGTGGTGAGATGGAATTAGACGAGTATTATTTGCCTATTAATTTAAAAGGCACAAAAAGAGAAAACATGCCAAGAATAAGTAAAAAAAGAACTTCTCATGGAACAGGAACAAGAGGAATTAGCAAACATAAAGTATGTGTTACTTCTGGTCGTGATGAAAATGACAATATGTTTTTCACAGTAGCAGGAACAAGTAGTGTTACTACTGCTATGATTAAAGAAACGGTAGTACCTAGAATAATTAAAGCAAAAAAGGTAGTAACAGATTGTAAGTCAAGTTATGAAGAAGTTGCAAAAGAAAATAATTGGAATTTAAAACAAATAAAGTCAGGCACTTATACAGACAATGAAAATAATAATTTGGCAAATATAAATTCGCTACATCAACAATTAACAATTTATTTATCAAATTTTAGAGGTGTATCAACAAAACATTTACAAGAGTATTTAAATTTGTTTTGCTTTTTAAAATATTTAAATTGGACTACAGATTATAGTAACCAATTATGTAAATTTATAAATACGATTTGTGTTAAAATACAAACGTCAATTATATTAACGTTTGTAATAATTATAGTATTTTTGATTTCTTTGAAGTATATAAGGATTACAACTTTCATCCCTCAAAAACTACAACATAGCGTATTTTTTTAAAAGACAATTACTATTTTTTCATTTTGCTCCTCTCAAATTATAAGCAACCATTATAAAACATAATTTAAAAAAAGTTTAAAACTAAAGATATTTACTTTAAATAATTTTTTATATTTTAGAATCATTGAATTTATATTGAATAAAATAATACTAAAATTAAAAAGAGACTTAAAAGAAAAATTTTTTTCTAAACGTCTCTTTTTCTTATAGAAAATCATCTATTGTTAATAATCTTTCATCAATTTTTTTTAAATCAGGTCGAGGTTTTTCTTCTTTGGTATCTGCAATTATTACTTCAATATCATCATCATTTTTTAATGGTGTAGTAACTATATTTACATCAGTTATATCTTTTTTAGTTATAACTGAGCCTGTTGAATATCTATCTAAAATAGGAAGTTCGGTTAATTTAATATCATCAATTGTATCACTTATTAATAATAAATGTTTAGTTATAGGCTCCGCGAATGTCTTTAATACTTTATAAGGATTACTCTTAACTTCTTTAATTATCATAACGCCTCGTCTAGATCTTGCAGTTTTCTCAAATTCACTTAATTTAATTCTTTTACCAGTTTTCTTAGTTGTAATTAAAGCAATGTAATCAACATCATTAAAGTTATTAACGGATACTACTGTATCATCTTTTAAATTAATTGATTTAACTCCACTAGTACGAAGTCCAACAACAGGGATTTCTGTTATATCATACCAAAGTCCATAGCCATTAGAAGTTGCAACAAATATATTATTAAACTTGGAGATAAATGCAGTTATTAATCTATCATCATCTTTTAATTTCATGCAATTAACTTCTTTGTTGTAACGAAGTAATTTAAATTCACTTAACTTAGTTCTTTTAATCATACCATTTTTACTTGCTAAAGTGATATCAATCTCTTTTTCAAAGTTATTGACCCAAATAGATGAGATAATTTCTTCATCCGCTTGTAAGGCTACTAAATTACTTACATGTTTTCCTAAATCTTTCCATTTCATATCTGGAATTGTATAAACTGGAATGTATAAGAAATTACCAAGATTTGTAAATAGTAAGATAGTATCAAGAGTATTTGCTTCATATATTCCAATTGGATAGTCATTGTCTTTTAAGATAGGCTCAGCATCAGTCTGAGAAAATGACCTCATATTAGAACGTTTTATATAACCTTCTTTAGTTACTAAAACCATTACATCTTCTTTTGGAATCATGGCTTTCTCATCAATTGTAATATCTAAAATTTGATCTTCAATAACGGTTTTTCTTGGAGTTCCATATTCTTTCTTGATAGTTCTTAATTCTTGTTTCATAACGTCCTTTAACTTTTCTTTATCAGCTAAAATGGCTTCTAAACCTTCAATTATTTTCTTCAAATTATTGTATTCATTTATAAAATCTTCAATATCAGAGTTTGTTAACCTGTAAAGTTGTAAAGTTACAATGTAATCAGCTTGAATTTCAGTAAACTGGTATTCTTTTTGAAGATTTAAAATAGCATCAACTTTATTTTTACTTGCTCGAATAGTTTTAATTACTGAATCTAATATCGAGATTGCTTTAATCATACCTTCAACAACATGCATTCGTTTTTTAGCTGTTTCAAGATCAAACCTAGTTCGTCTTGTAATTACTTCTTCAAAGTGTTTTATATATGCATCAAGTATACCAATTACTCCTAAAGTCATTGGACATCTATCAACAATTGCAACCATATTATAGTTATAATTAATTTGAAGATCACTATTTTTATAAAAATAGTTTAAAACTAAATCTTTATTAGCATCTTTCTTTAAATCTATAACAATCCGAACAGGGTCATGTCGATCAGACTCATCTCTTATTTCAAGAACTCCTTCAATTTTTTTATCTAAAACTAGTTCACTCATTCTCTTAACAAGCATAGCTTTATTAACATCAAAAGGAATTTCACGAACAATTAATTGTTCTTTGCCTTTTTCTTTGACATAGTCAACTTTACTCCTGACAACAACTTTCCCACGCCCGGTTCTTAAAGCTTCTCTTATTCCTTCAATTCCTGATGCAATCCCGCCAGTTGGGAAATCAGGTCCCTTGATGATATCAAATATCGTCTCTTCCCGACAATTTGGGTTATCAATTCTTTTAATAGTTGCATCGATTACTTCTGCTAAGTTATGAGGAGGAATATTCGTTGCATACCCTGCAGAAATTCCGGTTGAACCATTTACTAAGAGGTTCGGGAACTTGGCTGGTAAGACGGTTGGCTCCATCATCGTATCATCAAAGTTAGGTGCCCAAGTTACGGTATCTTTTTCAATATCTTTTAAGAGTTCATTACTGATTTTGGAAAGTCTTGCTTCTGTGTAACGCATGGCGGCAGCTGAATCTCCATCCATACTACCATTATTACCTTGCATTTCAATATATGGTGTATTTTGTTTCCACCATTGGCTCATCCGAACCATCGCATCATATATAGATGAGTCACCATGAGGATGGAAGTTACCCATAATACTACCAACCGTTTTAGCACTTTTTCTAGTTGGCTTATCATAAGTATTATGGTCATTATACATACCATATAAAATTCTTCTTTGAACGGGCTTTAACCCATCTCTTACATCTGGTATGGCTCTATCTTGAATAATCGCTTTAGCATATCTTGAAAATCTATCTTCCATAATATCTTCAAGGGTTTTATCATATATCTTTTTTATTAATTCGTTGTCCATTTCATCATTCTCCTATTACGTAATTATCTTCAAGTGAAAATTCAATATTTTCTTCAATCCATTCTTTTCGAGGTTCAACTTTATCACCCATTAAAACACTAACGCGTTTTTCAGCGAGTAACGCATCTGTTATCGTTACTTTAATTAAACTTCTTGTATCCGGGTTCATTGTTGTTTCCCATAATTGTTCGGCATTCATTTCACCTAATCCTTTATATCTTTGAATATTTGTTGCCCTAGTTTTTTGACTAGATATAATTTGATCTTTTTCAGCATCATCCCAAGCATAATAAGTTTTTTTAGAAAAATCAATTTTATATAAAGGTGGCAAGGCAATAAATAAACGTCCTGTTTCAATTAATCCTCTCATATACCGATAAAAGAAAGTTAAAAGTAATATTTGAATATGAGCACCATCATCATCAGCATCGGTCATGATAATTATTTTATCATAGTTAGATTCTTCTGCTTCAAATTCAGCTCCAACTCCTGCTCCTATCGTATGAATAATTGTACTTATTTCTTCATTTTTAAATAATTCTTCCATTCTGGTTTTCTCAGTATTTAAAACTTTACCTCGAAGTGGAAGAATGGCTTGAAATGCTCTATCACGTCCACTTTTTGCTGAACCTCCTGCTGAATCCCCTTCAACTAAATATAATTCATTTTTCTTAGGATTCTTAGTTCCAGCTGGTGCTAACTTACCACTTAATAATTTTTCTTTTTTATCTTTACTTTTTCCGTTTCTTGCCTCATCTCTGGCTTTTCTTGCCGCTTCTCTTGCAACTTTACTTCGAACCATCTTCTCCATAATATCGGTTGCTACTTTTTTATTTTCTTCTAAGAAGTATTGTAGTTTTTCTGTTACTAATGCTTCAACTGCAGGCCTTGCTGCCGGCGTTCCTAATTTTCCTTTTGTTTGTCCTTCAAACTGCAAAATCGCTTCAGGTATTTGAATACTAATAATTGCTGTTAAACCTTCTCTTGTGTCGCTTCCTTCTAAATTTTTATCTTTAGCTTTTAAGAATCCATTATTTCTTGCATAATCATTAAATACTTTTGTTAAAGCCGTTTTAAATCCAACTTCATGAGTTCCCCCATCACCCGTTTTAACATTATTAACAAATGATTCAATGGTTTCATTATAAGAATCTGTATATTGAAAAGCAATTTGCATATGCATTTTATCTTTATCACCTTCAAAATAAGCAACATTATGTAAGACATTCTTATCTTCATTTAAATATTCAACAAATTGTTTAACTCCATCAAGATAGCAAAAATGCTCTTCTCTTTTATCTTCTAAATCATAAACGTCAATTGTTAATCCTTTTAGTAAAAAAGCTGATTCTTGCATTCTTTCACAAATAGTTGTAAAAGAAAAATTAGTTGTTGAAAATATCTTATCATCAGGCATAAATCTAACTTTCGTACCTGTTCTATTAGTTGTTCCTATTTTCTTTAATGGAACATCAACTTTTCCGCCATCTTTAAATCTAATAAAGTATTCTCCTTTATCTTTTTTAATTGTTACTTCCATCCAACTTGATAAAGCATTTACAACCGATGCTCCAACGCCATGTAATCCTCCAGATACTTTATATCCTGATTCTTCAAATTTTCCTCCAGCATGTAAAACTGTATAAATAACTTCTGGTGTTGAAATACCACTTGCATGCATTCCAACTGGTACTCCTCTTCCAAAGTCTTCTATTTCAATACTTTTATCTTCATGAATTGTAATTATTATTCTATCTCCATAACCATTAATAATTTCATCAATGGAATTATCTACAATCTCCCAAACTAAATGGTGTAAGCCTCTTTTATCAGTTGACCCAATATACATACCAGGTCTCTTTCTAACAGCTTCTAATCCTTCTAATATTTTAATTGAACTCTCATCATATGCCATATTAATCACTCCTATTTATATCAACATTAAAATAATACAATAATGTATTATTTTTGTTTCTTTATTTTTTTTCATTAATATTATAACTAATTTTTTTTAAGAAAACAAGCGAAAAAACACTCATTTGACAACTATTTTTTACAACTATTTACTATT
>CANRIE010000040.1 GCA_947630585.1 uncultured Bacilli bacterium
GAAAGTCTACCTGTTCTTGTTAAAGTTTGATTATAGATAGTATGAATTTTCCCGTCATCCATAACTTCTCCTAATATCCCAGCAACATAATTCGATTTCATCTTAGAAATTGCTCGATAATCTAATATTTTATTAACAATCTCATAATTATCTTTTAATCTATCTAAAATATCTTTACTAGTTGAATAAGAATCATCCTTTATTTTTTTAGGATACGGAATATTTAAAGTTTTGAATAACACATCTCCTAATTGTTTAGGTGATAAAATATTAAACTTAGAACCAGCTTCTTCATATATTTCATCACTTAATTTAGTTAAAGATTTATCTAAATCTGCTCCCATTCCTTCTAAATAGGTTTTATCAATTAAAAAACCATTTTCTTCCATTTTTACTAAAACATAACTTAAAGGAAGTTCTAAATCATGATATAAACTAATCATATCTTCTTTTTCTAATTCTTGATAGAAATTATTATATTCATTATAAATAAATATTGATTTATGAACTATTTCTTTTATGTAACTCTCATCTTTCGGATATTTTAAAGTAATCTCGGTTCCATAAGTTTTATCATAAAACTTAATATCATAACCTAAACTATTAGCAAGATAAGAAATATCAGTTTTTATATTTTTATTTAATAAGTAACTAATTAACATTAAATCTTCAATATCATGATTTATACTAACATTATATTTATTAAATACATAAAGTAATTTTTTTAAATCATATGTATATTTCTTTTTATTATCATTTAAAATATCTGTATTTTTTAATAAGTCAAAAGGTACATAATAACTACATTTTTTAGTTGTAATACCAATTCCTAGAGGAGTATCAGTGTGGTAATTATAGCCTAAAGTTTCAAGATAAATACTATAGGGTTCTTCAAGTTTTAATTCTTTTAAATCCTTAACCGTTTTAAAATTTATTTCTTTTGGTTTCTCGTTATCTGAGTTTATCTTTTTTAATAAGGAATAAAATTCTAATTCCGTAAGAATAGCTTCAAAATCATCCTTATTAACACCTAAATATTTTATATCATCAAAGTTAAGATTAATAGGAACATCTCTATAAATAGTTGCTATATCATAACTCATATAAGCATTATCTTTATCAAGTGCTAGTTTTTCTTTAACTTTTCCAGAAATATCATCTAGTCGTTCGTAAACACCATCTAAACTTCCATATTTTTGAATTAAGGAAATCGCGGTTTTCTCCCCAATTCCTTTAACTCCTGGGATGTTGTCGCTAGCATCTCCCATAAGAGCCTTCAAGTCAACCATTTTTTTAGGGTCTTCTATTCCATAAACTTCTTTAAATTTTTCTTTTGTCATCATGATATAATCATTGCTTTTTAAAAGTTTAACTGTAACTTTATCAGATATTAATTGCAAAAGATCTTTATCACTACTAACAATTAATCCTTCTGCATCATCCTCTTTGTCAATAAAACTTGCAAAAGTTCCAATGATATCATCAGCTTCATAATTATCAATTTCATAATGCTTAATCCCCATTGCTGTTGCAACATCATAAGCAACCTTGAATTGTTTTTTTAATTCATCAGGAGTCTCACTTCTTCCAGCTTTATAAACCTCGTATTTATCATGCCTAAATGTTTTCCCTTTATCAAAAGCAATCATGATATGAGTTGGATTTTCTTCAGCAATAATTTTATTTAGCATATTAATTAATCCATATAAAGCATTAGTTGGAAATCCTTTAGAATTTTTTAAAAGACTTCCACTATAAGCAGTTGCATAATAACTTCTAAATAATAAATTGTTACCATCAATTAAAATTACTTTCTTCATCTTTAACCCCCATAATTAATTTCTATTACATAAGAACTTATACTATTATCATGATTTAATTCTTGATAATAATTATAAATATCAAGTGTAATTTTCTTTATATTCATATTTTTATCACAGTTAACAACTAATTTATTATTAGTATCTTCAAGTATATCTAAATTAGTATTAAATAAGTTATTTAATTTACTACTTTTAATATCATAATTAAAATCAGTTTCATTTGTAAGAGGAAATTCAACTTTGGTTATTAAAGTTCCTGATTTAACTAAGTTTTTAATTTCGTATATATCTAATAATTGATAATAATTATTTGGAGAATCGTTAGTTGTAACTAACTCACCATCTTTATATGTATAACTAACATTATCTAAAGTAATCGTGGTTCCATTTCTCTCTCCATTTAGAGTAGTCTCTTCATTATTAATTATCTCTTTATAAGTAAATTCATAATTATTATTTTCAATATTAGTAGTTTTAAATGGTAAACTTACAATATTTTCACTATTTTTAGTATCAGTAGGTGTTCCAATTAAAAGAAATAAAACAATAAAAAAGATTAAATAGAAAACAACAAATGATATTCTTTTTCCTGTATCACTTCTAAACCATTTATAAACTGATTTAATAGTTACTTTATCTTCTTTCTTTTCCATTACTGCCTCCATTTACAACTACCCCAAGTAATTCTTCTTTGTTACCATTTAGAAAACTCGAGGTATCCATTCTTTTTTTACCTGATATTTGTAATTCAGTTATTTTGATTAACCCATCAATTGCTTTTATATAAATTCCTTTTTTATCAAGTTTTACAATTTCACCATTTAATTTATCTTGAAAGGATTGATCATCTATTTTTTCACAGCCATAGACCTTGACAACTTTATCATTTAAATTAAAATAAGCAGAAGGCGCAGGATTTAATCCCCGAATTTTATTATATATAGTTTTAATATCTTTATTAAAATCAATTAGTTCATCGCGTCTTTCAATATTATAGCCGTAAGTTACTTCATTCGCATTTTGTTTAATTCTTTTATTTTCCCCTTTTATAATACTTGGTAAAGTCTTAATTAGTAACTTGCTTCCTAAAACACTTAATTTATCATGTAAAGTTTGATAGGTGTCATCTTCTTCTATTTTAATTTTTTCATAACTTATTATATCCCCAGTATCCATTCCTTCATCCATATACATAATTGTAATTCCTGTTTCTTCATAACCATCAAGAATGGCATGTTGGATAGGTGCCCCTCCTCTTAATTTCGGAAGTAAAGAGGCATGAACATTAATACAACCATACTTCGGACAACTCAAAATAGCATTTGGAATAATTTGCCCATAGGCACATGTTATAATTATATCTGGTTTTAATTCTAATATTTTATCATACTCAGTCTTGATATTAATAGGTTGAAATACTGGAATCTTGTTATTTAAAGCTGTTTCTTTAACCTTGGAATAACTTATTTCATGATGTCTTCCTATTTCTTTATCAGGTTGAGTTACTACTAATATAACATTTGTATTCATGATTAAATCTTCTAATACTTTAACACTAAATTCTGGTGTACCCATGAATACTACTTTTAAATCTTTTAACATAATATCACTCTCAACTTAATTTTAACACAAATAAATTAAAATTAATAGAAAATTATCAACATTTTAAACTAAAAATTAATCTTTTAGACATATCTATGTAATTTTAATCTTATAACTGATAAGATTTTCTTGTTTAAAAAAAATAAAGTTTGGAGGAGCAGTTGTGATAAACTTTATAATTGTATGTGAATTAGATTTTTGGGAATATTTAATTGAAGATAAGATTGATAAGTCTTTATTTAAAAGTGAACTTGAATATAAGATCTATAAATTTAAAAATTATAATGAAGATTTTTATAAAATTGCTTTTAAAAATTTAGAAAATAAAGTTTTTATCTTTGATTTAGATATTAAATATGGTAATTCTTTTGAAATAGCTAAACGAATTAGAAATAATGATAAGTTATCGGAGATAATTTTAATTGGAGATTATAAAAGACAGGATTATATTGAATATTATCTTGTTAATTCTCTTAAAGCCATCGCTTTTATTGATAAGAATAAATTAACTATTTTAGAAGAAAAGATTGATGAAGTAATTAGAAATTATAACTTGAATAAGTTATTAATTATAAAAACTATTTCTAGTTTAAATATTATTAAGATTATGGATATTTTATATATTGAAACTAAAAATAGAAAAACTATTATTCATACTATAAATTCTATAATTACAACTAGTAAAAGTCTTTCTTATTTTGAAAAGAAATTAAATATGGAATGTGATTATTTTATTAAAACCCACAGGGCTTCAATTGTAAATTTTCATAATGTAATTGAATTTAATTTTAAAAATAAAACGATTACTTTTTATAATAATAAGAAATCCTCTTTACTATCTAAAAGTTATAAAGACTTAATTAATAAGAAACTAAAAAAATAAGTGAACTTAAACTCACTTATTTTCTTTAGTTACAGTATTAGCAACAATTTTCTTTGTATTATTGAAGATATCATAGACTCCTCCGGCCATAATTCCTGATAATAAAATAGCTGCATCTAAGTCTTTCGTAATTATCCATTCTATTCCAGCAACAATTATTCCGATAGCAAGATTTTGAAGTGGTATTAATTCATTTTTTATGAATGTACTTTTCTTAGCAAAGAAGCCAAATATCATTGTTACAAAGAATGTAACTAGGGTTACTATTTCGGTTGACCCCATCCCTTCACCTCTTACTGAATTATATGTGACTACTTAAAAAAAAGAACAACCGAAATTGTTCTTAACCTTTGATTTGATTCATTACTTCACTTGCAAAGTCTTCTTGTTTCTTTTCTATTCCTTCTCCAACTTCAAATCTTGTCATAGAAACAAGACTAGCTTTATTATTTTCTAAATATTTAGCTACAGTTTCTTTATTTTCAGATTTAACGAAGATTTGATTTGCAAGACATATTTCTTCGTAGTATTTACGAACCTTTCCAACTAAAATCTTCTCGATTTGAGCTTCAGGTTTTCCTTCATTTAATAATTCTTGCCTCATGATATTTTTTTCTTTTTCTAAAACATCACTTGGAACTTCATTTTCATTTAAATATAAAGGACGCATAGCAGCAGCATGCATTGCAACTTCTTTGGCAACTTCAGGATTTCCTCCTTCAATTACGATTAAAGATGCAATTTTTCCTCCCATATGAATATATGAACCAAAATTTTCACTATCTTTTTTAGTAATTGCCATGAATCTTCTAAAACTAATTTTTTCACCAATTTTAGCTGTAATTCCAATAACTAAATCAGAAACTTTTTCGTTGTCAATTGTAACTTCCATTGCTTCTTCCATAGTTTTAGCATCACTATTAAGTAATCCTTCACCTAATTTTTTAACAAAATTTTGGAATTCTTCATTTCGTGATACGAAATCAGTTTCACAGTTTACTTCTAAAATAATGGCTTTATTCCCATTAGTATAGATTTGACTTAATCCTTCAGCTGCAATTCGATCACTTTTCTTACTAGCTTTAGCAATTCCTTTTTCTCTTAAGTAATCAACGGCTTTTTCAATATCGCCTTTTGTTTCATCAAGAGCCTTTTTGCAATCAAGCATTCCAGCTCCTGTTTTTTCTCTTAATGTTTTGACATCACTAGCACTATACATAATTCCTCCTATTTTAAAGCATCTAAAAGTTCATCTTTTTTCATTTTAGAGTAACCTTTGATTCCTCTTTCTTTAGCAACTTCTTTTAATTCATTAAAGCTTAAAGTTTTAAGATCAACTTCTTTATCTTCTTCTTTAATTTCTTCTTTTGCTTCTTTTGTTACTTTTTCTTCTTTTTTAGGTTCTTTTTCTTCATCTTTTTTATCTTCTTCTGTTACAACATCTTCAATTTGATTACCATTTACAGTTGCAATGGCATTAGTTAAAGCATTAAGAACAACTTTAACTGCTCTTACAGCATCATCATTACCTGGAATTGGGTAATCTAAAACATCAGGGTCAGAATTAGTATCAACAATACCAAAGGTTTTAATACCTAATTTATGTGCTTCTCTTAAAGCGATTTCTTCTTGTTTAGGGTCAACTACAATCATAGCTTGTGGTAACTCTTTCATATCTCTGATACCTTTTAAGTATCTATTTAATTTTTCATATTCTTTATTTAATAAAGCAACTTCTTTTTTAGGTAATAAATCAAA
>CANRIE010000041.1 GCA_947630585.1 uncultured Bacilli bacterium
ATACATTACTCATTTCGCCCTTATACAATATAAGTTTGAGGGCAATTTTTCAATTTTAAACTGTCAAACTCAAGATTTTAACACATTTAAAAAGTGAAAGTCAATAAAAGTTAAAATACTAAATATAAGTTTACATAAAAATGTCAAAATAAAATTTTTTCTAAACTTAAAAACACTACGCAAGTTTTTTTGATGCAAATAATCATTATTTTATTCTTATTCAATAAAGGCTAGATACTTATTTTTCAAAATTAAACTGTCAAAGATTAATTAATCGACATTATTCGACAAAATTCGACAAATGAGTTTGGTATAGTAATAATGGAGGAAAAAAATATGACTGATGAATTAAAAGCAATAACTAAAAAAATTGATGTAGCATTTACTATTTATTTTTGGAGTAAGAAGGAGGTAGAAACGATTTTTGTTGTAGGTTCGATGGCAAAAAATGATTATCAAGATAGGTTTGCAAATGATTATGATATTAGAGTTATTTCAAAACGAGTAACCAAGGAAGATATTGAAGATTTTAATTACTTTTTAAAACAATTATCTAAAACTTTAACAACTGATAAGATAGAGGTATCTTATTCAACTTTAGTTGGTCCAGTTAATCATAAGGTATCAGATACTAAAAAGAATGTCTTAATCCATGCAATGATACATGAAAAAAGTCAAATGGATGATTTTTTGCCAGAAACTCATAAATATCAATATGGAAAAAGATATCGAATTGTTTATGGAATTGATAATTTAAAAAAATTTCGGGAGAGGACTTTCACATTAGATGATTTATTAAATGGTCATGAAGGTTTAAACTATACAATTGATATGTTAAAAAAACATGAATATCGTTACCTAGATTGGGATATTGAAAATGATAATGTAGCATTTAATTATCATGCAGTACCAATTGATAAGGACACTATTTATGAATGTTGTTTTTATTCTGTTAATAAGTTTATTGATAATTTAATGAATTATTGTAAGTTTAATGGTTATCAAATTCCTAATCATAAAATGGATTTTACTTTAGAATTATTAGGTAGTAATATTAAAAGTCCTACTCTTTTTTTACTTGATGGATTATTTAGAAAAGATGAAGTCTTGCTCATGAATATATTTCCTGATATAATAGATGCAACAATTAAATTGTTAGAAAAATTTCAAGAAAGGGTTCAATTATTAGATTTAATATTTGCTAAAAATATTGATAATAAAAGACGTAAATTGGTGAAAAATTAAAAATGAGAAAAATGGTAGTAGATTATGATAATTCAATTGTAGCAGTTAGTAATTCAATTTTAAAATATTTTGATATTAAACCATTTCATAAAACTTTAGATGATTTAGATAAAATTTTAGAAAAAGGTTATAAAAATGTTGTTTTATTAATATTAGATGGATTAGGAAGTTATAATTTAGCAGATTCCCTAGATAAAGATGCATTTTTAAAAATACATAAAATTAGGGATATTGAAACAGTATTCCCTCCAACAACAACTGCAGCAACAACCTCTTATTTAACAGGACTTACTCCTAGTGAACATAATTGGTGTGGCTGGGACATGTATTTTAAAGATACTGATGAAACAATAGCTTTATATCCAAATAAACTAAAAGATTCTGATTTAAAACCTAAACTAAATGTTAAAGATCGAAGTTATATGAAGTTTAAAAGTTTAGTTGATTTAATAAATGAAAAAGGTAATGATAAAGCTTATTATGCTTATCCGTTTGATGATTTGAATCCTTGTTTAAATTTACATGAAGTAACAAGAAGAATAAAGGATTTATGTAGAGAGGACGGGAAAAAGTTTATTTATGCATACATTGAAAATCCTGATAAATTATTTCATCAATATGGCATACATTCTATAAAATCTATTAAAGAAATTGAAAATATAAATGCTGAAATTGAAAAAATGGCTAAAACTCTTAAAGATACAATTTTAATTATCTCGGCAGACCATGGACTTGTAAAAGTTAAACATGTTAACATTAAAGAAAGTATTCCAGAGTTATACAATATGTTAGAAAGAACAACGGCTCTTGAACCACGTGCTACAGCTATAAAGTTAAAAGATAATGTTAAAAAGGAAGATTTTGAAGAGGTATTTGCTAAGTATTTAAAAAATTCTTTTCGGTTGTTAACCAAAGATGAAGTTTTTGAGTATGGTTTATTTGGACCAAAGAGAAGTAGTTATTTAGAAGATACCTTAGGTGATTATTTAATTGTTGCAACTAGAAATACTTGTTTAAATTATGATGAAAACTCCCCTATTTTTAAAGCTAATCATGCAGGATTTACAAAAAAAGAAATGCAAGTTCCTTTAATTATTGTTGAGAGAAAATAGGAATGTTGTGCAAAATTGAATAAATATCGCTGGAATTTTGTGCAAAAAGATGTAAAAAGATATTTAAGAGAAAAGAATTAGACTATATAAAGAAATAAATGCAAGCTTATTTAAGTATAATAAATAAAAAATGCAAATTTTGTGTGAAAATATGCTTTAAAAAGTGCTATTTTTGTGAAAATGCCTACTTGGTTTTATGCTATTTTTGTGATAATATCTATTTGAAGATGAAAAAACGACTAGATTAAAAAGAAAAATAGATGATTATTTGGTTGAATGGAAAAACGAAAAAGGCCATGTTCCTTTAATAATTAAAGGAGCAAGACAAATAGGAAAAACTAATGCAATTAGAAACTTTGGTGAGAAAAATTATAAAGTTTATATCGAAATAAATTTTGCTTTACAACCTCAGTTTTTAAATATTTTTGAACAAGGATTTGAAGTTGATACTATTATTAAGAATATTTCCTTAAAATTACCTAATATAGATATTATTCCAAATGAAACATTAATTTTCTTTGATGAAATGCAAGAATGTCCAAGTGCATCAACATCTCTTAAGGCTTTCAATATGGATAAACGATTTGATGTGATTTGTTCAGGTTCATTAATGGAGATTAATTATAAAAAAATAGGGTCTAATAGTGTTGGTAACAAAATGGATTATATAATGTATTCAATGGATTTTGAAGAATTTTTATGGGCAAAAGGATATAAGGATTCTCAGATAGAAGATTTATATTTATATATGAAAGAATTAAAACCTTTACCTAAAATGATGTATGATGTGTTACTTGAAAGTTTCAAAGACTATATGATAGTTGGAGGAATGCCTAATATTGTTAGTCATTTTATTGAAAACAAGAATTATAGTGGTATTTTAAAGATGTAACAACAAATTATCCTTGATTATGAAGAAGATATAACAAAATATGCTAATGGTTTAGACTATGCTAAAATATTAAGTGTTTATAGGCAAATACCAGTTTTTTTAGGAAAAGATAATAAAAAGTTTCAAATAAGCAAAATTAAAGAAGGAGCTAGAAATCGTGAATATGTTGGTGTTATAGACTGGTTAAAAAATGCTGGAATTATTAATGTTAGTTATGGTTTAGCACAGTTAAGTTTACCATTAAAAGGCAATTATAATCCTGAAAATTATAGATTATATTTTGGAGATACTGGATTACTTATAGGTTCTTTAGATGAAGAAGCCCAAGAAGATTTAAGAAACAATGAAAATTTTAATACCTATAAAGGTGCTATTTATGAAAATTTAATAGGAGATATGCTAGTAAAAGCAGGATATGATTTATATTTTTATAGAAATGATAATCAAAGAATTGAAATGGATTTTTTCGCGAGAGATGTTAAATCATTGATTCCAGTTGAGGTAAAGAATCGTGATAATAGCACCACATCACTTAATAAATTAATAGATAGCAAGGCTTCTAGTGATATAAAATATGGAATAAAATTATGTAATAAAAATATTGGTTTTAATGGAAAATTTTATACTTTCCCCTATTTTATGACCTTTCTTCTTAAAAGATTTTTAAAAGAAAAGACTATGTAAAAATTAAGTGATATTCACTCTATAAAATCTAGTAATAAAAGTATAGTATGTTATAAATAACTATTATGCTTGAATCTAATTTTATAATTATAAAACTGAAGATAATGAAAAAAATGTAAATTTCCGTAATTCTTATAAATAGAAATCTAAAAAATTAAATTATAAAAATATTGTATTTTAATTTTTCATATGTTAGAATATGTTCGTAAATGGAGGTTTGAGTTTATGAAAAAGATAATTCCAAATGGAACAAATGTATTAATATTTAATAAAACAGATAGTCAAGAAAAAAATGATGAAACAAAGTTTATTAAAGGAGTAATAATTAATAGTTGGAAGGCTGATGATTTAGTTTATCAGGAAATTTCATGGAATGGACAAATATATGAAGTTCAAGGAGAAGATGGAAAAATTTATAAAGTAACATATGGAAATGCAATTATTGGTGATTTTTATATAAAAACACTTGTTGATTATTTAAAACATGTTAGATCTTTAATGGAAAATAATCGTGAAAAAATTGATGATTTAAATACGAAAAATGCAATTTTTACTAATCTTTTATTATCTTTAACAAATGATAAAAAAGTAGAAAAAGATAAAGATTCAACTCGTTCTGGTTATGGTAACGATAGTGACGATATTGCTGAGCGTATAAAAGGTTTTGAATATAGGCCAGAAGATAAGGAGAGCATATTAGAATATTATCAAAAAAAATCTTTATTTCCAAATTATAGTGGTTATACTCCTGGTGATGCTGATGATATTGCTGAACGTATGAATGGTTTTAAATATAGACCAGAAAATAAAGAGAAAATATTAAAATATTATAAATAAAATAAAAATACAAGTTAAATATAAAGAAACTTAACTTGTATTTTTGGTGTTTGATAAAAAAACTACTATATAGTAAAAAATTAAGATAATCGTTTTATATTGACTTTTAAGTTAAGTTTTTTTATAATCTCTCTCTAAGAGGAGTGATAGTTATGGTTGAACATATATATGATACTATTGATGATAAAATGGTTAGATTTTCTTCGTATTATATTATTTATAATAATAGAATCTATAAAACTGATAATGAAAACTATGATAAACAATTAAAAAATTGTTACTATATAGTAAAACTAGGTTCTAATATAAAAAATAAATTAGTTGTAAAACAGAAAAGTAATTATGAATGGTTACCTAAAACAAAAATTTTATATAGTTTAGATGAACTTATCAATTTAATATGTGAAAATGAAGATAATTATATATGTATGCGAGGTTTTAGTCGCAGTCTAATTGGAAGAATTAATACTAGAATGAGATTATTGAAAAATAAAAATATTGGTCTTTGTAACTCTTTAGATGAAGAAGCAAATCTAGGCGTTCTTGAAACTAAAAAACTAGATATTCCATATTGCAAAAGAAGAACTAGTTTAGGTTTTGCTTTAGAATTAAAAGATAAACTTACTAAAATAATGTCTTTTAATCTAACTGATGATGAAAAGAAAGACAAAGTAATTGAATTACTAATGGAATATGGTTTACTTGAAAAAGAAGATATTAAAATAAAAAAATTTGATATGTAAACAATTGATTTAAAAGAGTGACTTGAGAAAGATTTACTTAAAGCAAATAAAATTATCTTTAATTGATGATAAATAGAAAGAATAACTTTAAAAAGAAAAGTGAAATATTACATTATAACTTAACAAATTAATAGATAGTAAGGCTTCTAGTGATATAAAGTATGAATTTAAATTATGCAATAAAAATATTGATATTAACGGGAAATTTTATACTTTTTCCTATTTTATGATCGTTCTATTAAAATGATTTTTAAAGAAAAAAACTATGTAAAAAAATAAATGACATAGTCTATTTTTTATGTTATACTTATTAAGAGAGAAAGGTAGGAAATGGAAAAT
>CANRIE010000042.1 GCA_947630585.1 uncultured Bacilli bacterium
AGTTTTCTATCTATATCTTTTAAATATTCACTTAAACTTTTGATACTAGAACCAAAGATTTTTCCACAAACTTTAAAATTTGGTTTAACTTCATAATTAATATAATTATCTAGATTCTTTTCAAAGTTAATTTCTTTAACATTTAATTCTTCTTTAATTAAATCAGTTAAATCTCCAATTATTTTCTTTAATTTAGAATCAAGAATTACTTCACTTAAAGGTTCCCGAACTTTAATTTTAACATCTTCTCTAACTTTTCTTCCTAAAGAAATTAAGTCTCTGACTGTATCCATCTTTTCTTCAATTTTAAGGTCTATATAAGCTTCATTATATTTAGGAAATTCGGCTAAATGAACTGATTCCTCGTCGGTTAAATTTGTATATAGAGTTTCAGATACAAATGGAACAATTGGAGCAATCATTTGAGATAATCCTACTAAAACATCATATGTAGTTTTATAAACCGCTTTTTTACTGTTGTCAGCATCACTTGCCCAGAACCTATTTCTATTTCTTCTAATATACCAATTAGATAAATCATCTGAAACAAATGTAACTAAAGCTCTTACTACTTTATTTAAGTCATATTCATCATAACTTTCGGTTACATATTTTAATAATTTATTATATTTAGAAAGTAACCATTTATCAATTTCTTCTAACTCTTCATATTTAATTTCATAGTCACGTGGGTCAAGATTATCAATGTTTGCATAAGTTTGAAAGAAAGTATAAGTATTTAGAAGTGGGTTAAAGAATTTAGAATATAC
Source organism: uncultured Bacilli bacterium (assembly GCA_947630585.1). Classification (GTDB taxonomy): domain Bacteria; phylum Bacillota_I; class Bacilli_A; order RF39; family UBA660; genus RUG591. Next base: position 771 of record CANRIE010000042.1, read on the forward strand.
TTCTTTTAAACCTTCTTCATCAAATTTTAAAGGTGTCCATACAGGTGATACATAAGGAAGATAAAATCTAACTGTGTCAGCCCCATATTTTTCAATGGTTGTAAATGGTTCAACGATATTACCTTTTGATTTACTCATCTTTTTACCATCTTTATCAAGTAATAAGTCATTTACTAAAACATTCTTGTATGGTGATACTCCTTTTAAGAATACAGAAATGACAATTAATGAATAGAACCAACCTCTTGTTTGGTCAATTCCTTCACAGATAAAGTCTGCTGGAAACTGTGATTTCCAAAGTTCTCGATTTTCAAATGGATAATGATATTGAGCAAATGGCATTGAACCTGAATCAAACCAGCAATCAATTACATCCTTTACCCTGCTCATTTCTTTGCCACATTTAGGACACTTAATATGGATATCATCAACATATGGTCTATGTAGTTCAATCGTCTCATCTATTTTTTCAATGGATTTTTCGACTAATTCTTGCCTTGAGCCAATCATTTCGTCGTGTCCACATTCACATCTCCAAAGTGGAAGTGGTGTTCCCCAATATCTACTTCTAGAAATTGCCCAGTCATTTAAGTTTTCAAGCCAATTTCCAAATCTCTTTTCTCCAACGTAATCAGGATACCAATTAACTTTTTTATTGGCTTCAATTATTTTATCTTTTAACTTGGTAACTTCAAGGTAAAAACTTGGTTTAGAGTAATATAAAAGTGGAGTTCCACATCTCCAACAATGTGGGTAATTATGAAGCATTTTTTGTTTTTTAAACAATTTATCATTTTCTTTTAAATATTTGATAACTTCAAGGTCTGCATCAAAAACATTCATACCTTTCCATAAACCATCTGTATAGCATCCATCTTCTCCAACTGGATTAAGATATGGTAAATCATATTTTCGACCAACTTTCGAATCATCTTCACCAAAAGCAGGTGCAATATGAACAATACCAGTTCCATCTTCTATAGTTACATAATCAGCTAAAGTTACATAGAAAGCTTTTTTATTTACTTTTAAACTTGGAATTAATTGTTCATATTCTATGTATTCTAGGTCTTTCCCTTTATATTTTTCAAGGACTTTAACATCATCACCTAATACTTTTGATACTAAGGCTTCTGCTAAAATAAATTTATATCCTTGACTCTCAACTTTAACATAATCATATTCTGGGTTAACACATAAAGCAACATTGGAAATTAATGTCCATGGTGTTGTTGTCCAGACTAAGAAGTAAACATCCTCATCTTTCTTCTTCATAGGAACAATTACGGTTTGAGCTTCAATCTCCTTATAACCTTGAGCAACTTCATGAGAAGCAAGTCCCGTTCCACATCTCGTACAATATGGTACAACTTTAACTCCTTCATAGAATAATCCTTCATCAAAGAATTTCTTTAAAATATACCATTCAGTTTCAATATAGTTATTATCATAAGTTACATAAGGATTTTTTAAATCAATAAATTGACCCATTTTAGTTGTTAAATCGGAGAATGCTTTTTCATTTTTCCAAACAATCTCCCGACATTTCTCATTAAACTCTTTAATTCCATATTTTTCAATATCATTTTTGTTATTGAACCCTAAAGTCTTTTCAACTTCAACTTCAACTGGTAACCCATGAGTATCCCAACCTACTTTTCTTAATACTCGATAGCCTTGCATTGTTTTATATTTGCAAAAACTATCTTTTAAAAACTTAGCTACCATATGGTGTAAGCCAGGAAAACCATTAGCAGTTGCTGGTCCATCATAGAAAACAAAATCATGATCGCGATTTTCTAAACACCTATCAAGTATTTTCATGTTTTCCCATTTTTTACTGATTTCACTTTCTACTTCACTTGTTTTCTTTTTTTCTAATTCTTTAAACATAATTCCCTCCTAAAAAATAAAAAGAACTCTTATCCTAAGGACGAAGAGTTCGTGTTACCACCTTAATTCAATTTATCATATGATAAATTCTCAAAAACTATAACGCGTTACCGTATTTATCTTATCCATAAATAGCACTTGAAAGTGATTCGAATAAAGAAGTTTTATCTATTTGCACCAACCATAGACTCTCTTTAAAACTTTATTTTATTCCGTCTTTCGCACTTGCTTAATAAATAATATCAAAGTTTTCTTTAAAAATCAAGTATTTTTGACTATTTTTTGAACTTCAATCTCAAAAATATTAATTATATAATTTTATCTTTAATGTAATATTTATTTTAATATTTTAAATATTTTTATTGACACATAAATTACATTTATTATATAATTATTTTAGAGATGTAACCTATATAAGTTAGGTGTTAGCCTCCAAAAACCTTATATTAAATTACTTTTTTATATAGTTTAGGAGGTGATTAAGATGGACGTACTATATATTTATTTTAAAAATCGTCTAGTATCATTAAGGTGAGTACTTAACTCTTGCTTTCTTGATTTTAACTGTAATATTATTTATTATAATAACTATTGCAGTCATCTTGAAATAATAAAATAGCACCTAACTTCTCATCAGAAGTTATGGTGCTCAAACCACTTTTGGAGATAGCACCTAATATCCCATTATTAGGTTATATCTCTTTTTTTATTTTATGATATATTAGTAATAATATACCTTAAAACCTTCTTTAAAAGAATTACAAATATTATACATTTCTTTTCTTAATTTGTCAAGTAACATATTTATCAATTCTTTGTAATATAATTGTATCACATTTTGTATAAAAATCAAGTATTTTTTTTATTATTTATGATATTCAAATTCAAAATCAAGTATTTTAACAATTGCTCCATCAGGAACATCCATATTTTCTAACTTTTCATCAATTCCAAGTTTTCTTAATTTCTTAATAAATCTTTCGATTCCCTCATCACTTTGGAAATTAGTCATCTTAAACATCTTCTCAACTTTATCACCATATATAATATAAGTATCTCCTTCTTTTTTTATATCAAAAGGTTTTTCTTCTTCAAATTTATATAAAACATGTGATAAGTATTCACTTTCCTCATATAAAGGTGTATTTGGTTCTTTATCAACTAAATCTGCTAATTTGATTAACACACCATCTAACCCTTCACTTGTTATTGCTTTAATAGGATATACTTCACATTTAACTTTCTTTTTAAATTCTTCTAAATTCTTGTTAGATTCTGGGATATCCATTTTATTAGCAATAACAACCATTGGCTTCTTGATTAATTTTGGACTAAACTTTTCTAATTCTTTATTAATTGTTAAATAATCATCGTATGGAGCTCTGCCTTCAAGTCCTGACATATCTATAACATGAGCAATAACCTTAGTTCTTTCAATATGTCTTAAAAATTTATCACCAAGTCCCACGCCTTCACTAGCGCCTTCTATTAGTCCTGGTAAATCAGCCATTACAAAACTTCTATTGTCTTTCGTTTTAACAACTCCTAAGTTAGGGGTTAAAGTTGTAAAATGATAATCAGCAATCTTTGGTTTTGCTTTCGTAACTTTCGATAAAATTGTACTTTTACCAACACTTGGAAGACCTACTAATCCAACATCAGCAAGAAGTTTTAATTCAACTTTTAAGATTTTTTCTTCGCCAGGTTCTCCATTTTCTGAAAAATTAGGAGCAGGATTACTTTGAGTTTTAAAGGCTGTATTACCTCTTCCTCCACGTCCTCCTTTAGCAACAATCACTTCACTATCTTTATCTTTCAAATCAGCAATTATAAGATTAGTATCACTATCCGTGATAACTGTCCCTTGAGGAACTTTGATAATAATATCTTGGGCACTCTTCCCATCCATATTCTTACCACTTCCGTTTTCACCTTTTTTGCCTTTAACAACTTTCATATATCTAAGATCAATTAAAGTATGAAGCCCTGTATCAACCTTAAAAATAATGTCAGAGCCAGCACCTCCATTACCTCCATAAGGTCCTCCCATTGGAACAAACTTTTCTCTTCTAAAGGCAGTACACCCGTCTCCCCCATTTCCAGCTATAACTTTAATTGTAACTTCATCAATAAACATAGTATCACCCATTTCTATCACAGATTATACCATAATTTTTAAAAAAAAACAATCTATTCGATTGTTACTTTTTCAAAACTTTAGCTTCACTTTCATTTCCAATTTCGGTTGCCTTGGTATTTCTACCTCGCCATAAAGAAATATCAAACTCATTCATTTTAACTATTTCAGGGTCTACTAAAAATTGTTCAAAAATAGCATTAGAAATAAAACCATTATTTTTAGTAAATCTTAAAGTTAATTTAACCATACTAGGTTGTACATGAGGATTAAAACTTGTATATAAATTAGATAAAGATGGCAAACAAACTCTCTTAAATCCAGCTCCTTCTTGTAATGACATAAAATGATTATGACCTTCTAAAACTAAACATTCTTTTTTTATTTTATTTAAATTAATTGGTTCAAATCCTACATTTTCTTCTAACCTATGACTTACAAATATTTCATCGTTTTTAATTCTTAAAATTCCCTGTCTGTAACCAAGACTTACAATATCATGCCGATATGATTCAATTATTTTATTAATATCAAGTCCAGCATTCTTTAAAGAATCAAAATCATGATCTCCTAATAAAACATAAGTTAAAATATTTTTATCTAATGGAAAATTCTCCAAAAAATAATCTATTTGGTCTTTATGAGTTTCATGCTTTTTAGGATGCCCGATATTAATTCCATCAACTAAATCCCCAGCAACAATAATTGCATGAATATCTTCATTCTTAGCATACTCAAAAGCTTTTTCAATTAAATCTAACCGTTCAAAAACTGAACCAATGTGTAAATCTGATAATAGTAGAAACTTTAATTCAAATTCATCTGGTTTTGTTATAATTACTTGCTCTCTTGGTAATTTTTCTTTTACACCTAAACATTTTTTTAACCTATAACTAACATCACCACTTGAATAATAAAATCTTTTAAATTCCATACCTTCATTTTTTAAAAACGTAAAATATTGATATAAAGTTTTTAAAGGTACTCCCATTTCTAAACTAATTTCATTAACTGTTTTGTTTTCCTTAAC
>CANRIE010000043.1 GCA_947630585.1 uncultured Bacilli bacterium
ACTAGATTTTATAAGGTTTCTAGTCTTTTTAGTTAACATTAGTAAAAAGTTCACATTATTAGAATAATGTGAAAGTTAACATTATACTAATAATAGAGCTGAAAGTGATTTAAGATTTGCAAAGATTAGGCAAAAAATTGGTAAATTTAGAAGTGTCGAGGGAGCAACTAACTTTGCAGTCATAAGAAGTTTCTCATCAACATGTTCTAAAAACAAAAAGAGTTTAAATAGTTTATTGAACGGCATATTTAATAAACCAGCTCTTGCATAAAAAATAGATAGAAGTCATACTTCTACCTAATTTTTATCGTGTTCTATCTGAACAGTAACTTTTTGACTTATAATTTTGATATTCTAACACCGCATCTTTTCTTAAACTTAACATTGCAAAGACATTAATAATTGCTAAAACTGCAACTAATATATCAACAAAATTCCAAAGAAAATTAGGACTTATAATAGCACCTACTGCTAAAAGAACACAAGTTACTATTTTTAATAAAAAGATATGATTACTATTCATTTTAGGAAATAAAAATTTGGTATTCACTTCGCCATAATAATAACCTGAGACAATAGTTGAAAAGGAAAATGCAATAATACAGAAATATAAAACAATCGTTCCAAAATTGCCTAAATGATAATATAAAGCATTTTGAGTTATTTCAATTCCATTAACATCAATATACATATGAGGATTATAATTAGATGTTAAAATTATTAAAGCCGTTGATGTACAAATTATAAATGTTGTTATATAAACGCCCATAGTTTGGATTAAGCCTTGCGAAATAGGACTCTTTGAGCCAGAAGAGGCTGATGCAATTGACGCAGTTCCAACTCCGGCTTCATTTGAGAATATTCCTCTTTGAATGCCAATTAATATAACGGAAAACATGCCATAACCTAAGGCTTTAAAGTTAAAGGCTTCATGAATAATATTTAGAAATAAAGTTGGAATTAAATTAATATTTTTAATAACAATAAATAAAGATACTCCAAAATACAAGAGTCCCATTAAAGGAACAAAGATAGTTGAAAAATTAGCTATTCCTTTTAAACCATTATGAATAATTATAAAAGATAAAACAGCAATTACTATTCCAATTAAAAGTTTAGGAATATCAAAGAAATTAGTAAATGAAACTGTAATTGTATTAGCTTGAATAGTTAAAAAACCAACAATATAAGAAAACGCAACAATAAAAGCAAATACTTTTGCAAGTTTCTTATAACCTAAACCATCTCTTATATAGTAAGGTGCTCCTCCACAATATTCTCCATCTTTTTTCTTTTGATAAATAACTGCTAATAAATTTTCAACTAAAGAGTTAGGCGCCATGATTAAACAAGATATCCATATCCAAAATAAGGTGCCTACTCCTCCCTTATAAATTGCAAGAGCAATACCAGCAAGCGAGCCAACTCCAATACAACCTCCTAATGATATCATTAAAGAAGCAAACGGAGAAATACCTCCATTATCTTTTTTCTTTTTAAACAAGTTATAATAAATCTCTTTAAAATTTAAATGTAAAAACTTAAGCTTAATAGCAAAATAAATTCCTGAAACAGTTAAGAAAACTGTTGCTATACTCCATAATAAATTATTTGCAATATCCAAATTATCACCCTTATTCTCTATTATTATTAAAACACAAATCTTTGTCAAAAGATAGATTTTTTTGTCATTTTAAAAATATTTTAGAAAATAAAGTGTCAAGTAGTTATTTTTCACTTTACTGTCAATTAACAAATTATTTACTCATTATTCGACATTTTTCTTAACACTTATACAATCATTATTTTGTTTTAACTTTTACTTTTTTATCATTATTAACTCTTTTCATATTAACAATTAAATTTAAAACTCCTTCAATACTTTCTAAATTATTTAAATCAACTATCATTATTTCTTTTTCAATAATTCCATTTTCTTGTAATTCAATAATAGAAGATACAATTAAATTTAAAAATCTTTTTTCTTTTAAATAACTATTATTTAATATTTCTATATTAATATTATTCTTTACAACATATATTTCCATTAAATAAATAAAAGCAAATAGTTTTAAACATTCATTAACTTCAAAATAAGTATAATTATCTTGAACATTTAAAAATAATATAATATCATTTTCTATCTCATTTATAGTAAGAATCGATTCTAAATTATCATTAAAAAAATTATTTAAATATTGTTCTTTAATACTTTTTAAATATTCAAATATATTATTAATACATTTTTTATCTAATTTAATACTTGCTTCAATTCTTCCTAAGAACATTGCTAATTCTTCTCTTGTTAAATTAGAAGATTTTTTTAATTCTTCATAATCTTTATTTATTTTTTCATATAATTCTTGATTTTGAATTCTTAAAATATTTAAATTATAATCGATATCAATTAATAAAGTATTAATAGTTTTAGGTTTAGGATATTCTTTTTTAACTTCCATAACTCTTTTGATTTCTTGATTAAAAGTATTTTTATTACATAGATACATTATAGTATTTATAAATTCTTGTTCTTTTCTTTTATGAAAAATACCCGTAAATTGATGTAAATATCCATTAACTTCATTAATATCAGCAACTTGTTTATTATAAACAACAACATTCAATTTTTCAATCGAAGGATTAGAAGCTACTGATATTATAAAGTTATCAAAATAACCATATCTTGCTATAGATTCATCAACATATCTTCTATCTATATCATGTTGTTTTATATAAAAATTTCCAATTGGAAAACATAATTTCGTAAATAATTCTTCAAGATAGAATTCGTGGTCTTCTCCTTGAATTAATTCTCCTATAATTTGAATTTTTTTTGAGTTTTTAATAAGTTTATCAATATCACTTTTAAAATATTCTTCTAAATCTTTAACTATAATTGGGTCAGTTACTCTAATAGTTTCAGGGCCAGACGATTCTAAAAGTTTCTCAACTTTTCTTACCTTATCATTTTTCCAACCATATTTAGATTTAAATTTTATGTTAAAAGAACCACTATAATGTTGAAGTGCAATAACATCTTGAAATGGAATATCACCTTCTAATAAAATTAAGTCTCCTTTATAATAAATTTTCTTGTTTTCCATATATATCAGCTCCTAAATGGTTATTATACCATAAGAGTCAAAAAAAGAAAACTATTGCTAGTTTTCCTTTACTTCTTCTTCAAATTGGTTTTCTAAAACCTCTAAAGGTTCGCCATCTTTAAAAGCACTTTCAAGGTCAAAGTCAACATTTTGATAAGCCTTAATACCAGTTCCAGCTGGAATTAGTTTACCAATGATAACGTTTTCCTTTAAGCCTTGTAAATGATCTACTTTTCCTCTAATTGCAGCATCTGTTAAGATTCTAGTTGTCTCTTGGAATGATGCAGCTGATAAGAAGGAATCAGTTTCAAGAGATGCTTTCGTAATACCGAATAGAACTGGTACACCTGTTGCTGGTTTTTTACCTTCAAGAATAGATTTCTTGTTTCCTTCTGTAAATTCGAAGAAATTAACAAGTGAACCTGGAAGTAAGAAGGTATCTCCAGAATCAACAATACGCATCTTAGATATCATTCGTCTTGCAATAACCTCAACGTGTTTATCACTAATTTCAACACCTTGACTACGATAAGCATTTTGAACTTCTTTTAAGATATATTCTTGAGTTGTTAAAGGGTCAGTTACAACTAGTAATTCTTTAGGGCTTATAGCGCCTTCTGTTAATTTATCACCAGGGTTAACTGTATCACCTTTTTCAACTCTTAACTTAGCACCATAGTTTGTAACATGTTCTTTAGTTTCTAAGTCATTTTTAATACTAATTTTAAATTTACCATGGTCTTCAACAATTTTAGATACTTTACCACTAATCTCAGCAATAGTTGCTTTTCCTTTAGGATTACGAGCTTCGAATAATTCTTGAACTCTTGGAAGACCTTGAGTAATATCTTCTCCACCAGCAACACCACCAGTATGGAATGTACGCATTGTAAGCTGTGTACCTGGTTCACCAATTGATTGAGCAGCCATAACACCGATTGCTTCACCAATTTCAACAATATTACCAGTTGCAAGATTTCGACCATAACACTTGCAACATACACCATTTTTCGTGCTACATGTAAGAATTGATCTAATCTCAACTTCTTCAATTCCTGCATCAACAATTTTTTCAGCAATTGATTCTGTAATTAGTTCATTACGTTCAACAATTAAAGCCTTCGTTTCAGGATGAACAATCTTTTTATTAGCATAACGACCAACTATTCTATCATATAGTTTTTCAATTACTGAACCATCTTTATCGTTAATGAAAGCCCGAACTACAACACCTTGGTCAGTTCCACAATCTTCTTCTTTAACAATTATATCTTGACTTACATCAACTAAACGTCTTGTTAAGTATCCAGAATCGGCAGTTTTTAAAGCCGTATCCGCACTACCTTTCCGAGCACCATGAGTTGATAAGAAGAATTCAGATACTGATAGTCCTTCTCTAAATGATGATAATACTGGGATTTCAACTGGTTCACCGCTTGGTTTAGCCATTAATCCACGCATACCAGCAAGTTGGGTAAAGTTGGAAATATTACCACGAGCTTTTGAGTTCATCATCATGAAGATTGGATTATCAACATCAGTTTTAGCATATTCTTCAAGTTCTTTTTGAACTTGATTTTTAGCATTGTTCCATGTTTCAATTACTTTTCCAAATCTTTCTTCGTTAGTAATTAAACCACGAGTATATTGTTTATTGATTGTATTAACCATTTTATTGGCTTCTTCAACAATTTTATCTTTATTTTTACTAACTGTAACATCAGCTGCTGAAACAGTAATTCCAGCAATTGTTGAATACTTAAATCCTAAGTCTTTAAGCCTATCTAGCATCATTGATGTTTCAGTTGTTTTATAACGTTTGAATGTTTGAGCAATTATACTTTCAAGAGTACCTTTAGCAAAAGGTTTTACAAGAGGCATTTCTTTAATTGCTTCTTTGATATTAGTTCCTCTTTCTAAGAAATACTTATTAGGTGTAATTTTTTGAATGTTTTCATCAGTTGGTTCATTTATATAAGCAAATGAATCAGGTAAGATTTCATTAAAAATAAGTTTTCCTGGAGTAGTTACTAAATATTTTCCTTTTTGGCTTTCTGTAAATATTTTATATTTAAATGAATTAACAGGTAGAGCAATTCTTGTATGAAGAGTAACTTCTCTTCTTTCGTAAGCCATGATAGCTTCATTAGAATTTTTGAATACTCTTCCTTCACCCTCTAACCCAGCTTTTTCCATAGTTAGATAATAATTACCTAAAACCATGTCCTGACTTGGGGTAACAATTGGACTTCCATCTTTTGGATGTAAGATGTTGTTAGCACCTAACATTAAAAGTCTTGCTTCTGCAATTGCTTCTTCACTTAATGGAACATGGACAGCCATCTGGTCTCCATCGAAATCGGCGTTGAACGCTGTACAAACAAGTGGATGTAGTCTGATTGCTTTACCACCAATTAACTTAGGTTCAAATGCTTGAATACCAAGTCTATGAAGTGTTGGCGCCCGGTTTAACATAACTGGATGCTCTTTAATTACATCTTCAACAATATCCCAAACAACTGGGTCTTTATTTTCAATTAATCGTTTAGCAGCTTTAATATTAGATGCTAAATTACGTTGAACTAAACCATGAATAACATGAGGTTTAAATAACTCTAAAGCCATATCTTTAGGAATTCCACATTGATACATCTTTAAGTCTGGTCCAACAACGATAACCGAACGTCCTGAATAATCAACCCGTTTAC
>CANRIE010000044.1 GCA_947630585.1 uncultured Bacilli bacterium
GTTTCTAAATGTTTAGGATTAGCAAATAACATCTTAAAGTATTTGTCTTTAATTAGAATTCTAATTTCGTCTTTTTGTTCTTCATTTTGATTTTTAGTTTTAATATTTTTTTTAGTTTTAATTTTCATATAACCTCCATATATAGGGTACTTTAAATATCATTTTTTATTTAATTCCCCTCTATATATAATATACACGGATTTGAAGTCATTTTGACAACCTTTTTTATATTTTTTTCTAACCATATTTTATAAGCATTTAGAAACAAAAAAAAGGTGAATTCTTTCACCTTTGTAAACTTGACACTTTTATTTTTGCCCTAAATTTTGCATTTTTTCACTCATTTTCATCATCTTCAGGTATTCTAATTACGTATTCTCCATCCTTCGAATAAAAATATTTTTCTCTTGCATATCTTGCTAAATATTCTGGATCTTTTAATTTATTTACATCATTCTCAAGCTCAACTTCTTTTTCTTTAAGAGCAACTAATTTTTCTTCTAATTCTTTTTTCTCATTATATTTCTTTGCAATATCCGATAGAACATTAAATAACGTAATACTAATTACAATAATTAAAACAATTGAACCTAATCCAAAAGTTGCTAATCTTTTAGCTTTTGTTTTAACTTTTTTCTTTTTAGCCAAATTATCACATCCTATCATCTTAATTATACAAAAAAATATCCACTTTTTCAAGAATCGTTAAACCATAATGTGTACAATTTTACACTTTTTCAACCATTCCACCTAATTTTTTTAAATAAAAGGTTATATAAAAAGAAACTTATTAAAAATATAAATAATAAATAAATATGAATTCTCCCACTATCAATCATAAATAATAAATAAAAATATAAAATACTATTTAAAATAACAAATAAAAAATTAGTAATAAAATTAATAATAATATTCTTAGTAAATAATATTTTATATAATAAATTAAAGATAAATGATATATAAAGACCAAATAAAAAAGTAAAAGCTATTACTCTAATTTGAATAATTAAACTCATTTAAATAACCTACTTATAACCGAGTTTTCTTTATTCTTTTTATTAACTTCATCAACATAAGCAAAACTATTAACCATTCCTTTAATTGTTACAACTCCATCTCTGGTATCTAGTTTTATAAGTTCTAAGCCTTCCCCTTTTAAAACAACATACCCCATGACTGTTTCAATTAGAAATTCTTCACTATCAAAACTATCAATTTTTTTAACTCCACTTAAACTAACATTTTTTCTTTCAACTAGATTAAAGACATGATTGTAATTGTGTAACTCTTTATCTCTTTCCATATACCCTCCACTTAAGTTTATGATAGAGTTAAAAAAAAAGACCAAAAGGTCTTTTATTCTTCATCTGAACTTGTAGGTTCTTCAACTTCAGCTTTTTCGTAAGCTTCAAAAATTGCATCCTCGAACATTTTTCTTGTTTCGCGATTGATAGGATGAGCAATGTCTCTGTGTCCACCTGGAACTTTTTTGCTAGGCATAGCAATAAATAATCCATTGTCTCCATCAATAATACGAATGTCACGTACAACAAAGCATTCATCTAATTGAACTGTTGCACGACCCTTCATACGAGAGCCTTCCTTTTCAAATCTTCTTACATCTACAGATGTTATTTTCATATGTATCCTCCTTTTGAACTCCATGTTCTATAACTATAATATAATAGTTTTCTAAAAAAAGCAATATCATTTTGTAAATTTTTGACATTTTTTTTCAAATATAATTTTTAGCAATAAAAAAGACTGGGATATATAAAATACCTAGTCTAATTTTTAACTTAATTATTAAACTGCAGCATCGCCTGCATCAACTTTAACTTTTAATGCATAATACTTTTTGCCGAACTCTTCGTTAGAATATTTGTTATCACCTTTAGTTCCATCAGTATCAGTACCAAAAGTAACTCCTTCATCAATCCACATTCTAAGTTCATAAGTATTTGTGATATCATCTTTTGTACTACCAGGAATTTCACCTGTAGCGATTACAACTCCACTTGCTAAAGTACCTACTGAACCAATTGTTGCAGAACCAGTTGTATCATTTTGAGTTGTCGTTCCAAAATTATTAGTTTTTAGTGAAGTATTTGCTGAAGTTTCTCTAAATTGTAGTCTTACATCAACATCATCTAAAGCAGTTCTTGCCGTTAAATTTTCAGAAGTTAATGTTCCATCCAAAGTACTTAAATCAGTTGGTTTAGTACCTGTAACAGCTGAAATTTTAAAAGGAATAGCCTCTTCTGAAGTATTATGTCCTATAATAGAAAATTTGATTACTCTTTTAGTATCATCATCAGTTAAAGCTTCACCAGCACTTGTTTTCATTGGAAATTGATTAATTAAAGTTATTTCATCACCATCTGTAAATTTAAAGAAAATTGAACCGGTAGTTAATAATTGATTATCACCAGTATGTGAATAAGTAAAGAATGCGAATGACACTCCAACTACTGCTATAACTAATACAGCGATTCCTAATACTGATAATAAAACTTGTTTTGATGAATTTCCATTATTCATATTTTATATATCCTCCTTACAATAAAAATAATAACATATTAAAAGTATTTTGACAATATCTTTTTTCATATTTTTTAAACTATTTACATATTTTTATATTTTTTTGACAATAAAACGGAATAACTTTTCCCGTTAATCCGTTTTTTAATTTTTTTTATTTTAATGAAGGATCATCTGATGCTACTACTTTAATCTTTACTGAATAATAGTGATCGCTATAGATTTCTCTATCATCAGTATTTGATTCTCTATCTTTATCTGTTGGGATATCACCTTCATCAGTTGAACTTGCCCGATATGTATATGAAGAATCAGTATCTGATACTGTAACTGTACTATTTACCCACATATATAAACTATATTGATGTTTAATAGATTTTCCTGCTCCTAAAGTACCAGTTGCAAGTAATAATCCTTTATCTAAACCTGAACTACTATCCTTTAAGACATCATTATATCCTGGAACAACTTTGCCTGGCTTAGTATTGAAGCCATCAGTATAAGTGATTTCATTTTCTGCTGCACCAGTTGCAGTAATATACATATTAATTTCGCTATCATCAAATGGTATCCAATCAACACCACTTGGAGCTTTATCTGCTGGTGCTGAGCCTGGAATTGCATATACCCAATAAGTTACATCTCCTGAACCAGCTGGTAATGACCCCGTAACATCAAAGTCAGTACTATTCTTCTCATTTTCTGGTCCTTCGTCATCAGTTTGAGGGAATGAATCTGTACCTTCAATATTAGGATGACCGGTTGAATTAGGTGCTAATTCAAATGTAATTGAACCAGTTGTAATAACATTATTCTTTTCACCTGTCCTCGAATAAGTAAAGAATGCAAATGATACTCCAACTACTGCAATTACTAAAATAGCTACTCCAACTATTGATAATATTACCTGTTTTGAATTATTGTTTTCCATTTCTTATCCTCCTTATAATAAAATATTAACATAGATTTATCTAATTAGCAACCTTTTTTTGATTTTTAAGTTGGAAAATTTATTTTTGTAAATTAAAAAACAGACTAAGTATTTACTTAAATCTGTAATTATTTATTATTATGAAGCAAGACTTGGGTCATCAGATGCCACTACTTTAATTTTTACTGCATAATAGTGATCGCTATAGATTTCTCTATCATCAGACTCTTGACCAGCTGGAAGATCGCCTTTTTCAGTAGAACTTGCCCGATATGTATATGATGAATCAGTATCTGATACATTAACTGTACTATTTACCCACATATGTAAACTATATTTGTGTGCAATAGTTTTTCCAGCTTCAAGTTTACCTGTTGCAAGTAATAATCCATTACCTGAACCATCTTTCATAGGTGTCTCATAACCTGGAACGGTGTCACCACTTGTACCATTAAAATCAGAAACATAAGTGATTTCTCCAGCTTGGGCACCAGTTGCAGTAATATACATATTGATTTCGTCATCATCAAACGGTATCCAATCAACACCACTTGGTGCTTTTCCTTCTGGTGCATCACCAGGAATTGCGTATACCCAATAAGTTACAGGGTTAGCACCTTCTGGTAAAGTTCCCTCTACATCGAAATCAGTTCTGTTATCTGGATCTTTAGGTCCATCTTCATCATCTTTTTCTGGGAAAGTATCATCACCTTTAATAGTTGGTTGTTCTCCTTCCTCTTCTTTACCTGGATCTAATGTGAATGTAATTGAACCAGTTGTGATAACATTATTCTTTGCACCTGTTCGTGAATAACTAAAGAATGCAAATGATACACCTACTACGGCAATTACTAATATTGCAATACCAATTATTGATAAAACGGCTTGCTTTGAATTATTATTTTCCATTTCTTATTTTATCCTCCTTATGATAAAATATTAGCATATAATTTCTTAATTGGCAATATCTTTTTCATTTTTTATTGACTTATTTTACACTTTTTAGTAAATTTACATTAAATAATTTAAAAATTTCTTGGCAAAATAAATTATTTAAATTTTTGAATTTTTAAAATTCAATATAAAAAGATAACCTAAATAGATTATCTCATTTATTTATTTTATGGAGTAACAAGACTTGGATCATCAGATGCTACTACTTTAATTTTTACTGAATAGTAATAGTCAGTATAAACTGGACGATCATCTTTATCTGTTCCAACAGGTAATTTAGTTGGATCAACTGCTTCAGTACCAGCTACATTTTTTAATGGTTGATCTCCTTCATCAGTAGTGCTAGCACGATATTTGTAACTATAATCAGTATCTGATATTGTAACACTATCATTAATCCACATATATAAACTATAATTATGGTCAATTGATGTACCAGCTGCTAAAGTACCAGTTGCAATTAGTATTCCTTGACCTGAACCATCTTTTAAATCAGTTGTAAATCCTCCATCTAATGACTTAGGTCCATCATAAGCATTTTCAATTTTTATTGCTTCTGCATCCTCTTCTGCAACTTTAACTTGCATACTAATTTCGCTATTTTTAAATCTTTTCCATCCATTAGTTGGAGCAGTTATGCCTTCTCCTGTTGGTTCTGAACCTTCAATAACATATACCCAGTAAGTTACATTGCTAGCTCCTGCTGGTAACGTACCTGTTACATCAAAATCAGTTTTATTTTTGTCACCAGTCGTTTCTGCTACAGCTTCTGCATTAGTTTGAGGAAATGAATTTGCACCATCAATATTTGGATGTCCATCTTCGTTAGGTGCTAATTCAAATGTAATTGAACCAGTTGTAATAACGTTATTTTTAGTTCCTTCCCTTGAATAAGTAAAGAATGCGAATGATACTCCAACTACAGCAATTACTAATACAGCAACCCCAATAATTGATAACATTACTTGCCTTGAATTATTATTTTCCATTTTTATATCCTCCCTATAATAAGATATTAACATGAAAATTCTTAATTGGCAATTACTTTTTTATACTTAAGTGTAAATTTTACAAATATTTTATTAATAATAGGGGGCAAAAAATTATACTAACAATATTTAATTAAACTTTACTTAGCAGGGGTTTGATTATCATGATTATTAATAATAGTTTCTATTTCAGGAATAGTTAAACCACTAACATTAGAAATAAATTCCAATGTTGCTTTTTGATTATACATCGACATAACCATGTCACGTTTCGTTTGCTTTAAATTGTACCCTTTGTCAAGGACATTTTTTAATTTTTTAGAAGAAGGGATTATTTTTTTGCTTTTACCGCTTTTG
>CANRIE010000045.1 GCA_947630585.1 uncultured Bacilli bacterium
CTTTTTAAGATAAATCTTAGCTCTTTGAAAATTTAAAAATATTTTAAAAATTTACACACTAATCTTGACAAGGTCGATAATTAAGTAATTCTTAGGAGTTACTTTTTTAAATTATTTCTAAAAAGTAATAAAAAGTATTTAAAATTCTTTTTAAAACTGGTATAATTAGTAATAGTTTAAAGGACTTACCAAATAAATAACTAAGTGAGAAAGAAATTTGGTAAATAAGATTTTAAAGATTATGAGGAGATGAAATTATGGCAAATAAAAAAATTACAAGTCGGGATGTTGATTTTGCTAAATGGTATACTGATGTTGTTGCAGAAGCACATCTTGCAAGTTACTCTAATGTTAAGGGGTGTATTATCCTTGAACCATATGGTTATATGATATGGGAGAAGATTCAAAGTGTTATGAATGATCTACTTAAAAAAAGTGGACATCAAAATGTTGCTATGCCGATGCTAATTCCTGAAAACTTAATGAAAAAAGAAGGAGAATTAATTAATGGGTTTGCACCTGAAGTTGCATGGGTTACAGAAGGTGGACAAGAGAAGTTAGATGAGAGAATGTGTATAAGACCTACTAGTGAAACTTTATTTAGTGATTACTATGCAACACTTGTGAAATCTTATCGAGATTTACCAGTTAAATATAATCAATGGTGCACAGTTATGAGATGGGAAAAAGAAACAAGACCATTTTTAAGAGGAAGAGAATTCTGGTGGCAAGAAGGGCATACTATTCATGCAACGAAAGAAGAAGCAGAAAATGAAGCTAGATTCATAATGGATAATGTTTACAAAAAAATATTTTATGATTACTTTGCAATTCCTGCAATTACAGGCTTAAAAACTGAAAAAGAAAAGTTTGCAGGAGCAGATTATACTTTAACAATTGAAGCTTTAATGTATAATGGGGTATCTTTACAATCTGGAACATCTCATTACTTTGGGCAAAGATTTTCAAAAGCCTATGATATTAAATTTTTAAATAAAAATAATGAATGGGAGTATGCTTATCAAACATCATGGGGGGCATCATCAAGAATGATTGGAGCACTTATCATGGTTCATAGTGATGATGATGGATTAGTTTTACCACCTAAAATTGCTCCTTTACAAGTTGTAATTATTCCAATTGGTAATAGTGATGATGTTTTAAATCTTGCAAGTAGTTATAAAGATAAATTAGAAAGTGCTGGAATAAGCGTAAGTATTGATAACTCTGATAAAACTCCCGGATTTAAGTTTGCTGATAGTGAGGTTAAAGGAATACCAGTTCGGATTGAAATTGGACCAAGAGATTTAGAAAACAATCAAGTAACTTTAGTAAGACGAGATACCAAAGAAAAAATAACTATTAATAAAGATAATGATATTGTTTTAGAAGTTAATGATTTAATGGATAAAATTCAAAGTAATTTATTAGATAGAGCAACGAAAAGAAGAGATGAGATGACATATCTTGCCAAAGACCTTGATGAAGTTAAAAAGATTATGGACACACGACCTGGATTTATTAAAGCTGATTGGTGTGGTAGCATGGAATGCGAGATGAAAATGAAAGAAATTAAAGGTTTAAAATCACGTTGTATATTAGAAAACGAGAAACCTTTAACAGGAAAATGTGTTGTCTGCGGCAATAAAGCCGACAAGCTTGTTGTTTGGGGGATTCAATACTAATGAAACTTTACTTTGTAACTAGTAATCCTCATAAAATAAGGGCTGCTAAAACTATTTTAAATAATATAGAAATTCAAAGTATTAGTTTTGATTTACCTGAAATTCAAGATACATCTTTAAATGTTGCAATTAAAAAAGCAGAAGATGCGTTTTCTAAAATTAAAGAACCTTTAATAGTTCTTGATTCGGCTTTTCAAATTAAAACTTTAAATAATTTTCCAGACGCGTATGCTAGTTATGTTGAACATACTTTAAAAGAAGATGGTATTTTAAAACTTATGGCGGGAGTAACTGATAGAAGAGCCTCTTACATTGATACTTTAGTCTACATTGATAAATATGGTTATCAAGTATTTACTGATGAAATAAAAGGGGTTATTGCTCTTCAAAAATTAGAAAATGATGCAGAGCCATATGATAATATATTTATAAATAATAAATCTAAATACCCTGTTAGTTATTATGATAAAAAGGGTGATAAACTATATATCAATAATACTTATAAAAAGTTAAAGAGTTTCTTAGAAAAAAGACAGTCAGCAAGGGGGATTACTTTCTTTCAAGATAAAGTTTTATTACTGAAAAGAAGAAGACGTGATAAAGATACCATTTTAGAATACTATGCAATTCCAGGTGGAGGAAGAGAAGAAGGAGAGACTTTAGAAGATGCAGTTATAAGAGAACTTAAGGAAGAAACTAGCATCAATGTTCAAATAGATAAATATTTAAGAAGAGAAGAATACGATAAAGGTGTTTGCTATTACTACTTAACAACTTATCAAGATGGAGAAATTAAGTTAGGTGGAGAAGAGAAAGAACAAAATAATCCTGATAATTATTATGAAATAGCCTTAGTTGATATTAAAGAAGTTGAAAATCTAAAAATATACGGAATAGGAGTAGAAATGATACTTGAGGCTTATAAAATTTATCAAAATAAATAAATTAAGGTTACTTATTAAAATAAATAACATATAATTAATTAGGTGATTTTATGTCAAAAGGAGAATTTAAAGAATTTGTAAAAAAAAATCCTAATCTAATTAATTATGTTGAAAAAGGCGAGACTACTTGGCAAAAGTTATACGAAATCTATGATTTATATGGCGAGGATAACTCAGTTTGGGATAAATATCAAATAAAAAAAGAAGAAAAAACCAAGGCTGAAGTAAACCAAAATGGAGGTTTTAAAGATTTATTAAATCTGGTTAAAGGAGTTGATTTAACAGCAGTTCAAAAAGGCTTAAATAGCCTTGATAAGGCAATTGAAGCTTTTAAAGGAATTGCACCTACGGGAGATGTGAAAGCAACACCTAATTATGAACCTCGCCCAACTTATAAATATTTTGAGGATTAATATGAGTTTAGAATGTCAATTTCATTTAAATAAAAATCCTAATTTAAAAAGATTTCTTCATGAAAATCCTAAATATTATAAAACTTTAAATCGAAATCCGGAGTTTATCTTTGAACTTGAAAAAATAATGAAAGAAAAATATAAATTAACTCTACCAGATAAACTTAATAATATTAAAAATAAATTAGATATGTTAAATACTTTTATTGATATTTTAAATTAAATTTGTTAAAATTGTCTTGTGATATTATGAAATACAATGATTTATTAAATGAATTATTTGATTTATTAGATGAAAATCAAGATATAAAAAGAGTTAAAACTTTAAAAGGTAAATTAATTAATAATCTTGAACTTCAAAATAACTTAAGTTTATATAAAGAAACAAGAAGTGTTGAAAGTAAGAAAAAGTTATATGAAAATCAAGATTATGTTAAATATTTAGAAAGTGAAAATAATATTAGATTACTAGTTGCTGATATTAAAAAGAAATTTAATTTTACTAATAGGAAGTGCTAAATGAAAATTATAAGTGGTAAATATAAAGGAAAAGTCATTAAAGGTTATGATTTAGATGGAACAAGACCTACTATGGATCGAGTTAAAGAAAGTGTATTTGCAATTATACAAGATAAAGTTAAAGATAGTATTGTCTTAGATTTGTTTTCTGGAAGTGGTAATTTAGGAATTGAAGCTTTAAGTAATTATTCTAAATATGTTTACTTTAATGATTATAGTAAATCTTCTTGTAAAGTGATACTTGATAATTTAAAAAGTATAAATGAAGATAATTACCAAGTTTTAAATCTTGATTATTTAAAATGTTTAGATAGATTAAAAGATATTAAGTTTGATTTAATATTCTTAGATCCTCCTTATAAATTACATGTATTAAATAATATATTAGAGTATATTTGGAAAAATGATTTATTAAATATTGATGGACTAGTCATAGTTGAATATCAAGATGAAGATTTAAAAAGTAATTTAACTTTAATTAAAGAAAAGAAATATGGTGATAAAAAAGTTAATATTTATAGAAAGGATTAAGATGAAAAAAAATAAAAAAGGGTTTGCAATATCAACAATGTTATATGGAATAATATTTGTTGCTATTTCAGTATTTTATTTAATTATTAATATTGTTTCTAATAGAAATACTACTAATACTAACTTTGTTGATGAAATAAGAAAAGATATTAATGCAGCAGGAGTAAATTAAAAAAATATTCAAGAGAGTATTTTTTTTTTAATTATTTTATAGTATAATAGATTTAGAATTAGGTGATTAAATGAAGAATAAGAAAGGATTTGTCTTATTAGAGACTTTAGTTGTAACAATATTTTGTCTTTATATATTTACAATTTTATATGCAAGTATTGTTCCTCTTTTAGGACGATATAAAGAACTTGCATACTTCAATGATGTTGATACAACCTATGATTTATATCATATAAAAAAATTAATTGTAAATGATGAAAAGTATAGTGAAGTTATAAGTAATAGTTATAAATTTTTAACTTGTACTGATGAAAATATATCAATTGCTAATCAAGCTAATTGTCTTAAAATATTTACATTTTTAGGAATAGATACTAATTATGATAATAATAACATACGTGATGAAGTAATATATTTAAATACTAGTTATAAAAATAGTTTATTAAATGATTCACGATTATCAGTAGATGTTAAAAATTATTTAGATTATGTAGATATAAGTGGTAGAGTTTTAATACTTCAAAATGATGGATATGTTTCTTATATAAATTTATAAGTAGGTGATAAAAATGAGAATGGATAGATATGAAGATGAAAATAAAAGTAATGATGAAAGTAAAACGAGAATTACTAAGAATCAAGATTTATACACAGATGTTTATTTAAATAATATGTATGTTGATATTGATAAATTAACAGATGTTGTAAGAGGAGAAGAAGAAACTGAAGAAATTAAGAAAGTTAAAGAGATTAATTTAAGTCAATATAGTAATTATGAAGATAAAGAATATGATATTGTAAAACTTATTAATGAAGCTATAAATAATAAAGAAGAAGGTTCAAAAAGTAATTTTGATTTTAATTCTAATGAAGAAGAAATTAAAAATATTGTTTCAAGTATTAATGAAAAAGTTCAAGAAGAAGAAAAGAGTCATGAAGATGATGAATTAATGGCAGATTTGATGGCAACTCATGAAAACACGGATATCTTACCAGCCTTAGAACCCCTTCCAGATACAACTAACGTAATAGATCACCTAAATGCTCCTATTACAGATACAGATATTTTAAAGTTACCAGAAGTTAAAACGGAAGAAGTAGCCCTTGATATGTTAAGTGATATTGAAGATAAAGATATGGAAGTTGATAATAGCTTCCAAGAAAATGATAAAAATAAATATTTAAAAGTAATAATTATTTTAATTATATTATTAATAGTTGGAGCAAGTATAATTATTCTTAAATTACTTAAGGTATTTTAATATAGTAAAGTAATTGTAAATTAAAGAAAATAATAATTGCCTAAAGATATTAAACATGATATGATTAAATAGAAAATAAAGAAAGGAGTCCTCAATTATGTTAAAAAATAAAATTAAATTTGTATCAAATAAATATGTTAACAATATGATAACCATGGGGGGGGCGTATCAAAAAATCATCTAAATAAAATTGCAATAAATGATAATTTTCGACATATAAAACTGGTAGAATAATAC
>CANRIE010000046.1 GCA_947630585.1 uncultured Bacilli bacterium
TAAATTTCTTAAAACATATATACAAAAAAAAATTCCTTTGTTATAATTAAAGAAAGAAGTAGTTTAAAGGGAGTGATTATATGTATATACCACTTTATAATAAAACAACTTATTCGTTTTTATCTAGTTTAATGGAAGTTGATGATTTAATCAATCTTGCTAAAATCAACAATTTAGAATATATGGCAATCTGTGATGATAATATGTATGGGGTTATGGAATTTATTAGAAAATGTGAAGAAAACAATATTAAACCCATAATTGGACTTGATTTAGAAGATAGACTTTTATTTGCTAAAAACTATTTAGGGTACCAAAACTTACTTAAACTTACAACTATAAAATCAGAAAGAGAATTAACGCGCGATGACTATAAAACCTATAAAAGTAATTTAATATGTATACCTTTAAAAGATATAGAATTAATTTATCAAGATATATTTTATCCATTAACTAAAGATAATATAAATAAAGATAATGTTATTTATATTAATAAAATATTATATAAAGAAGATAAAGATAAAGAAATATTAAAATATTTAGAATTATTAAGAGATAATTTAACTATTCTTGACGATTATAAATATAAAGATGGGTGTTATTATAATAGTTATGATGTTAATAATAAAATTGCTTTAGAAAATACTTTTAAACTTGCTAAATTATGTGATTTTAAATTAATTAAGTATGATCTTAATTTAGCAATATTTAATAAAGATATAGATGCTAACGAGTATTTAAAAACTTTATCTTTAAAAGGACTTAATAGAAGACTTAACAATAATATTCCGAGTAATTATTTAGAAAGATTAAATCATGAATTAGATGTTATTATTAAAATGGGGTTTGCTAATTATTTCTTAGTTGTTTATGACTTTATTAAATATGCTAAAAATAAAGGAATATTAGTAGGTCCTGGAAGGGGATCAGCTGCAGGGTCCTTGGTTAGTTACACTTTAGGAATAACTGATATTGACCCCATTAAATATGATTTACTATTTGAACGATTTTTAAATAGTGAACGAATTACAATGCCTGATATTGATACTGATTTTCCAGATATCTATAGGGACGACGTAATAAAATATGTTAAAGAAAAATATGGAGAAAAACGGGTTGCTAATATAATTACCTTTGGAACGATGGGAGCGAAACTTAGTGTTCGAGATATAGGACGCGTCATGAATGTATCTTTAAGAGATATTGATGAAATTAGTAAACTAATTGGTTCTAAAAAAGAAAGTTTAAAAGAAATAATTAAAAATGATATTAGATTACAAGATATTATTAAAAGTGATAATAAAATAAAAAAATTAATGGAAGTAGCAGTTCGGGTTGAAGGGATTAAAAGACACTCGGGAATTCATGCGGCAGGAATTATTATAGCAAATAAAGATTTAGATGAAATCGTGCCCTTAGTCTATGACAACAATCTATATATATCAGGGTATGAAGCTTCTTATTTAGAAGATTTAGGTTTATTAAAAATGGACTTTTTAGGAATTAAAAACTTAACAACCATTATGGAAATAATTGATTCTATTTTAACAAGTGAAGGCATAAATATTAAATTTAAAGATATTCCTCTTGATGATAAGGAAACTATAGATTTATTTAGAAGAGGGGATACAAATGGGATATTCCAGTTTGAAAGTGCTGGGATGAAACACTTTCTAAAAGAATTAGCACCTAATAATTTCTTAGATATTGTAAGCGCGATTGCCTTATTTAGACCAGGATGTGCAGCATTCATTCCAACATTTATAAAAAGAAAAGAAGGGAAAGAGCCCATAAACTATTATGACCCTAGTTTAGAGGGTGTGTTAAAAGAAACTTATGGAATTATTATCTATCAAGAGCAAATTATGCAAATTGCTTGTATAGTTGGAGGATTCACTTTAGGAGAAGCTGATATCTTAAGACGAGCCATGTCTAAAAAGAAAAAAGAAATCATGGAAGGGATGCATGATAAATTTATAGATGGTGCTTTAAAAAAAGGTTATAAAAAAGAATTAGCAGAAGAAATTTATAATTTAATTTTAAAGTTTGCATCATACGGATTTAATAAAAGTCATAGTATTGCTTATTCAATTGTTGCCTATAAAATGGCTTATTTAAAAGTTCACTTTCAAAAACAATTTTATATAAGTTTACTTAATAGTGTTATTTCAGATACTACTAAAACAAAAGAATATATGTATGAAATAAAAAAATATCATCTTAATATTTTAAAGCCTGATGTTAATTCAAGTGATATTATCTATCAAATTCATGATGGAAGTATCCTTGCACCATTTAATATTATTAAAGGAATAAGTAGAGTAATTGCAAGTAAAATAATTGAAAATAGAGGGGAAGGGTACGCAAGTTTATATGACTTCTTTAGTAAAACTTCAAGTATTTCGAGAAGTACTTATGAAACTTTAATTAATGCAGGAGCCCTAGATTCTTTTAACTACACCAGAAAAACTTTAATAAATAACTTAGATAGTTTAATTAATTATTCTAATTTATGTGAAGAAATAGATCCTGAATTTGTATTAAAACCAGAACTAGAAATACTAGATGAATATGATAATTCTTATTTAATTAATCAAGAAAAAGAATTATATGGATTATATATATCTAATCATCCTGTTTTAAATTATAAATTAAAATATGATGATATAATTAGTTTAAATAATATTGAAAATTATTTTAATAAATTTGGAAACTTTATTGTTATGGTAGAAAAAACAAGAGAAATAACAACGAAGAATAATGATAAAATGATGTTTTTTACAGGAAGTGACGAGGAAATGTTAAGAGATTTTACAATGTTTCCTAAAGTTTATAATGAGTATTTTGATATTAAAAAAGGTGATATAATTAAAATACTTGGTAAAGTTGAAAAAAGAAATGGAACTTATCAAATAATAGTTTCGAAAATAGAAAAATTAAGTTAAAGGAGATAATATGAAAAAAACGAAAATAGTTGCTACGTTAGGACCTAGTACAAAAAATGCTAAAGTAATTGAAGAAATGGTTAGAAATGGAGTTGATGTCTTTAGAATTAATACATCTCACGCCTCCCTTGACGAGGCATCTCAATATATTAAGATAATAAGAAGTATTGAAAAAAAAGTTAATAAAGTAATTGGAATTATGTTAGATTTAGATGGACCTGGGATTAGACTTGACAGATTAAATGAAGGATCATCTTACTTAGAAAAAGATAAAGAAGTGAGATTTTATGATTATCATGTTATTTGTAATAATACTCAATTATCAACTAATTTTAATAATTTTACTAGTATTGTTAACATTGATGATATTTTAATTCTTTCTAATGGATCTGTTAAACTAAAAGTAATTGATATTAATGAAGATAATTTTAAATGTTTGGTTTTAGAAGCAGGATATATTTATAGTAATCAAACTATTTATATAAATAAGAATTATAAATTACCATTTTTAAGTTTAAAAGATAAAGATACTATTATGTTTGCAATTAAAAATAATGTTGATTTCTTAGCTTTATCTTTTGTTCGTGATGAACAAGATGTTTTAGAAGTTATTGATATGTTAATTGAAAATAGTAATGAACATATCTCAATTATTTCAAAAATTGAAAATGAGTTTGCTTTCTCTAATTTAAATGAAATTTTAAAAGTAAGTGATGGAGTAATGATTGGACGAGGAGATTTCGGTATTAACGTATCTTTGCCAAGACTCCCTTATTATCAAAAAGAAATATTAGATATGGCTAGTAAAACTGAGAAAATTGGATTAGTTGCAACTGATTTCTTGAAAACAATGATTAAGGAAAAGAATCCATCAAGAGCTGAAGTTGTTGATATTTATAATGCTGTTTTAGATAAAGCCGATGGTTTAGTTTTATGTGATGAAACATCAATTGGAAAGTACCCTGCTGAATCAGTTTCTGTAATGACTGATGTTATTTTAGAAGCCGAAAAAGATTTTAATTATCATGAAAATTTAGAAAATACTTTTAAAAAAGGAAAACTTGATGTTACCTCAACTATTTCTTATTCTGTAGTTGATTCTAGTCTTCTTCTTAATGCTTCTTGTATTTTAGCTAACACAATGAGTGGGTATACAGCAAGAAAGATAAGTTACTTTAGACCAAAGAGCATTGTTCTTGGATTAAGTCCTAATATTAATACAGTTAGAAGTCTAACTCTAAATTATGGAATAATTCCGGTTTTAGTAAATAAATTCCATGATACTGACGAAATAGTTTCAGGGTGTATTGAGAAATATAAAGAAATAATGGATTATAAAATAGGAGACACAGTTATAATAACCGGAGGTTTACCTCTTAATAATAAAAATACAGATTTCATGAAAATAGAGAAAATTGTCAACTAAAGTGTAAAATTTAATTAATTCCCTTGCATATTTTTCTTTATCATATTATTCTAATAATAGAGGGAGAGTGAAAAGTGTGATATATCCATCAATTGATAAATTACTTAATGTCGTATCTTCAAAATATGAACTTGTTCATATAGCAGCTAAGAGAAGTAGGCAAATTGAGGAGACTGGCTTCTTACAAATGCCAAAACATAAATATAAATCTGCCAAAAATATTGGTAAGGCACTTGAAGAAGTTGCAGAGGGATTAATTAAAGTTAAACATGCCTAAAATCCGAGAAATACTTTTTAAACATTTAACTATTCTAGTTAGATGTTTTATTTTTTAGCAAATATTCTTTTTAAAAGCATAATATTTATTGGTGATTGAATGAATTTAATTATTCAAAAAAGTATAAAATATAATATTCAAGATTTCTTTAACACGGTTATTAATTTAGACTTTGTTGATGGAATTAGCCTAAATGTTGGAGTTACAAAAGATGATAAAATAGTTATATTTAATTTATCAAGTGGTAATGATGAACTTGTTAAATCAATTTATTCTAATACTTATAATGAACTTAAAAACTTAGAAATGATTATGTTAGATGATGTACTTGCTTATTTAAGTAAAATTAATTATAAGGGAAGAGTTATGTTAAATATAATTCCTCTTGAACATAAATGTATAACGGAAGATGAAACGAAAGCTTTAATGGAAAAAATTAAATTATTCTTAAATAATTTAGAAAATATTTTAAAAGATAAAACTAATTTAGATATGTTTATTCATAGTACGAGTCGTAATTTAGTAACCTTACTTAAAAATAAAGGTTTGAAAACGAAGATTGGCTTTGCAGTTACAACAACCGATCTTAATTATATTGATGTTGAATATTATGTATTCGCGTACGAAATGATTAATTTAATTTTAATTAAACAAGAGATTGATTTAAAAAAAGAAGTATTTCTATATCTAGGGAGTGCTTATGAAATATCGTCCATTTATGACTATTTAAGAGGTAGTAAAGCAACTGATTTAGCTAAAAAATTATATAATGAATTAAATTTAATGGGTGATTATCCCGAACTAATGAAGAAAACTTTTTTAGATTAGGTCTTGCAAAATACCTAAATATTTGACCTTTTTTACTTAACTGTGTCAAAGCAAAAAACATAGTTAGGTAAAGGAGGTCTTTTAAAATGAAAAATCTAAC
>CANRIE010000047.1 GCA_947630585.1 uncultured Bacilli bacterium
AAAATCAACCCGAACGGATTGATTATATATGTTAAGTTCAAACTATAAAAGTTCGAACAGAAACGTCACTGGAGCAGCTGACGGGAATCGAACCCGCGTCCTAGCCTTGGCAAGGCCATATTCGAGCCACTAAACTACAGCTGCATTGGAGGGGCCAGTCGGATTTGAACCAACGATCAAGGAGTTGCAGTCCACTGCCTTACCACTTGGCTATGACCCCATACAAGTAAGATTATAGCAAATAATTTTTCGAAAATCAACAAAAATTTACATTTTTTTACTAAAATATTATATTCCAAATTTTAAAAAAAGATAACTTTTAATTTTGTTAAAATTTTGATGTAAATTTAAATGTAAAAAGGTTGTATTTTTCTTATAATATAACTATAATAGGAAAAGTATTGTAAAAAAAGAGGAGGTATATCATGATAAAAACTAAATTACCAGTGTTATTTATTAAAAATCATGAAATATTTCCTTATTCTGACATAAAAATAGAATTTTCTGACTCAAATTATAAACGAATTATTACTTTAGGCGAAAGTGTATATGATGGATGTTGCTTTATAATTCATCAAAAAAGTGATGATAACTTTGAAAATTTAAATACTATTAATTTAGGAGTAATTGCAAGAATTAAATTAAAAATAGAAATGCCAAATGGTAACATGAGAGTTACTTTAAGAGGGTTAAAAAGAGCTATTATTCATAATATTCATGAAGAAGATTCTTTATATGAAGTTGAGGTATCAGTTATTAATCAAGAAGAAATAGATCCAATTGAAGAAATTGCTATGTCAAGAAGTTTATATAAAGAAATTGATAAATATGTAAAAGAAACGGCAACTAATGATTTTGCTGAAATAAAAGATATTCATGATATTGATAAATTGACAGATATTGTTGCAAGTTTACTACCTCTTGATAGAAATAGAAAATTAAAATATTTAAAAGAAATATCACCAGTTAAAAGATTAAAAATGCTTCTTGATGATATTGAATATGAATTATCAATTATTGATATTGAAAGACAAATTGATATTAAAGTTAATAATAAAATTGATGAAAGTCAAAAAGAATTTTATTTAAGAGAAAAATTAAATGTTATTAAAGATGAATTACATGAAAATATTACGGATTTAGAAGAATTAGAGGGAAGAATTCAAAAATTAGATGCTCCAGATGCCATAAAAAATAGATTAAACACAGAAATTAATCGGTTTAAAAGTTGTACAGTTAATTCACCAGAAAGTGGAATTATAAGAAACTATATTGATGTTTTATTAAATTTACCTTGGAATATATCAAGTGCTGAGAATTTTGATTTAGAAAGGATTCATGATGTTTTAGAAAATAGTCATTTTGGATTAGAAGAGACTAAATCAAGAATTATTGAACATATTATGGTTAAGTTATATACAAATCGTGAAAATGTTCCAATTCTTTGTTTAGTAGGTCCTCCAGGAGTTGGAAAAACAAGTATTGCAAGAAGCATTGCAGAAGCCTTGAATTTAAAATGCGTAAAGATTTCAGTTGGAGGAGTTAATGATGAAGCTGAAATCATAGGACACAGAAGAACTTATGTTGGAGCAGCCCCTGGTAGAATTATGTCTAGTATTGAAAAAGTAGGAGTTAATAACCCTGTATTTATTATTGATGAAGTTGATAAAATGACAAAAGATTTTAAGGGGGATCCAGTAAGTGCGTTACTAGAGGTCTTGGACAAAGGGCAAAATAAAAG
Source organism: uncultured Bacilli bacterium (assembly GCA_947630585.1). Classification (GTDB taxonomy): domain Bacteria; phylum Bacillota_I; class Bacilli_A; order RF39; family UBA660; genus RUG591. The sequence continues at coordinate 1,742 of CANRIE010000047.1, forward strand.
ATTTGTTGACCATTTTATTGACGAAGAGTTTGATCTTTCTAAAGTCATGTTTATCCTAACTGCTAATTATATTGATTTAGTTCCATCAGAACTAAGAGATAGATTAGAAATAATTGAAATTCCAAGTTATACAGAATATGAAAAAATTAAGATTGCAAAAGAACATATTATTCCCAAATTAAAAGAAGAATATCGAATTAAAAATGAGGAATTTAACTTAAATTCTAAAACTATAACGAATATAATTAGATATTATACTCATGAAAGTGGAGTCAGAGAACTAGAAAGAATTCTTGATAAAATCTACCGTAAATTAGTAGTTAGTAAAATAGAAAATAAAGCTATTCTTGATCCTAATAAAAAATTAGAAGCCATATTAGGAATTCATAAATATCAAATTAATCAAAATACAAGAAACAATAAAGGGGTAGTAACAGGACTATCTTATACTCCGTATGGTGGAGATATCGTAAAAGTTGAAGTTATCTCATATCCAGGAGATGGGAACATCAAAGTAACTGGGCAAGTTGGAGATATCATGGAAGAATCAATTAAAGTTGCTTTTGACTATATTAAAGGTAATTACAAAAACTTTGGTTTAAATATTGATGAAATAAGACATAATGATTTCCATATTCATATTCCATCAAATGCTATTAAAAAAGATGGACCAAGTGGGGGAATTACAATTACAACAGCTATCCTTTCCTATCTTAAAAACGTTATAATTACTAACGTTATTTCAATGTCAGGAGAGATTACCTTAACTGGTAAGATACTAAAGGTTGGAGGAATTAAAGAAAAATTAATTGCTGCTCTTAACAACAATATAAGTGTTATTTATATGCCTCTTGCTAATCGTGATGAAATAGAAGAATTAGAATATATTTATAAAAATAAATTAGAAATTAATTATATAGATAATTATCAAGAGTTATATGATATTTTAATTGCCCCTTAAACTAAATAAAGTGTCAAATTAAAATTAAAACTTTGAAAAAAATTCTGAAAGTTGTTATAATTATGTTTGTGAAAAAAAGTAAAGGTGTAAAAAATGAAAAGAGCAGATGTTGATAGAACAAAATTAGCCCCAATGATGGCTAAATATATGGAAATAAAAGATAATTATGAAGATACCTTAATCTTTTTTAGATTAGGGGACTTTTATGAAATGTTTTTTGAAGATGCAGAGATTGCTAGTCGTGAGTTAAGTTTAACTTTAACGGGCAGGAATGCGGGGCTTGAAGAGAGAGTTCCCATGTGTGGTGTTCCTTATCATGCATATCAAGGTTATGTTGCAAAACTAATTGAAAAAGGATATAAGGTTGCAATCTGTGAGCAATTAACGGACCCTAAAGAATCTAAAGGCATGGTTGAACGAGATATTGTACAAGTAATTACAAAAGGAACCGTTTTAGATAACTTGAATTTTGCAAACGATAATAATTATATAGCAAGTATCTATGATTTTTCTTATTGTTATGCTCTAACTTATGCAGATATTTCAACTGGAGATATTTATTCCATGTTAGTTATGGATTTAGATAGTTTATATAGAGAATTAATTAATCATAATATTAAAGAAGTTATTGTAAATGATAAGATAGATAGAGAAATTCTTTATAATTTAAAAACAATTTATAATATTTTAGTAACTGTAACTAACGAAGAAAAAGACTATCCTGATTATAAAGAAATCTATGAAGACATAAGTGACGCGAGACTATTAACCTCAATTAAACATTTATTAACTTATGTAACTGAAACTAAAAAAAGTAGTTTAAAGTATTTAAAGAAAGTTATTATTAATAAAGAAGAAGATCATTTATTATTTGATTTTCATACTAAAAAGAATTTAGAGTTAACTGAAACTATTAGAGATAATACAAGAAATAATTCTCTTTTATGGTTTTTAGATAAAACAAAAACAGCCATGGGAAGTAGATTATTAAAACAAAATTTATTATCACCATTTACAGATATTAAAATAATTGAAAGAAGATTTGATTATATCGAGAAACTTTTAACTAATTTTATGGTTAAAGAAAATTTAGCAAGTTACTTAAATGACATCTATGATTTAGAAAGATTAATAGGAAGAATTAGTTATGGTAATTTAAATGCAAGAGATATGTATCAATTATTAAAGTCTTTAAAAATGTTACCAAATATTAAAGAAGAACTAAAAAATATTCAATATGATAAAGAATTAATAACTTTAGATAATTTAGTTGATGTTTTGGAAAAAAGTATTAATCCTGATGCTCCTTTAACTTTAAAAGAAGGAAATTTAATCAAAGATGGTTATAATGAAGAGTTAGATGAACTAAGAAGTATTAAGAATAATAGTAAAGATTTTATTTTAAGACAAGAAGAAGAAGAAAAGAAGAGAACTGGTATTAAGAATTTAAAGATTGGTTATAATAAGGTATTTGGTTATTACATTGAAGTAAGTAAAATGAGTGTTCCGTTAGTAAAAGATGAGTTTGGTTATATTAGAAAGCAAACTTTATCAACTGGAGAAAGATATATCACGGAATCTTTAAAAGAAAAAGAACAAATTATATTAAGTGCTGATGAGAAAATCATTAATTTAGAATATAAATTATTTTTAGAACTTAGAGAAAAAGTAATTGAAAAAATAAATGATATTCAAGGAATTAGTAATATTATAAGTGAAATTGATTTACTTATTTCTTTAACTACTGTTGCTGATAAATATCATTTTGTAAGACCAACATTTAATGATAATCATGAAATTAATATTATTGAAGGAAGACACCCGGTTGTTGAAGCCGTTAATAAGATTGATTATGTTCCAAATGATGTTATTATGGATAAGAATTGTAATTGTCTTTTAATTACTGGACCTAATATGGCTGGTAAATCTACTTATATGAGAGAACTTGCAATTATTGTTATTATGGCTCAGATTGGGTCATTCGTACCAGCCAAGAGTTGCAATATTCCGATTTTTGATAAGATATTTACAAGAATAGGTGCTAGTGATGATTTAGTAAGTGGGGAGTCAACTTTCATGGTTGAAATGAAAGAAGCAAACTATGCGCTTTCTAATGCTACCAAGAATAGCCTAATTTTATTTGATGAATTAGGGAGAGGTACAGCAACTTATGATGGCATGAGTCTTGCATATGCAATACTCGAGTACATCCATAATGAAATAGGTGCTAAAACTTTATTTTCAACCCATTATCATGAATTAACTGATTTAACTAAAAAATTAAAGAAAGTTAGGAATGTTCATGTTTCAGCTTTAGAAGAAAACGGGAATATTACTTTTTTACATAAAGTAGTAGATGGAGCCGTTTCTAAAAGTTATGGTATTAATGTTGCATCTCTTGCAAAACTCCCTGATGCAGTAATTAAGAAAGCCGAAGAGATTTTAAAAACTTATGAAGATAAAACTTCTAAAACTAAAGCAAGTGTTATTCAAACTAGTTTTGATTTTTCAACACCTCCTCAAGAAGAAAGTGAAGTTTATAAAAAATTAAAAAATCTTGATATTTTAAATATAACTCCAATTGAAGCCATTAATTTCTTATATGAATTAAAGAATAATATTAAAGATTAATTTGACATTATATTGTAAACTTAAAAAAATAAATGTCCAAACTACTTGATAATATAAAAAAACTATTAATACATAAATTAGAAAGGAGTTTTCTTTTATGATTAATAGTTTAAATATATTAAATAAAAATGTTAACAATCTGATAACTTCGGGGGGGGG
>CANRIE010000048.1 GCA_947630585.1 uncultured Bacilli bacterium
AATCGGGCATAGGTATATTCCCATTTTTGTACATAAATAAATTCCCATTTCTGTACATTTAGGTATTGACATTTACAATTATTTCCAGAATCCCAATTACTTCTATCAATATCACCTTGTTTAACTACAAATAAATAAATGATTTTGTTTTTTTCGGCACTAAAATCAACGCCTAACTGATTAACCCCCTTTTGGGGGCGAATTATGTTGTGATAATCATTCATAAAAAGAATATTATCTAAAAGTCCTTCCATTTCTTGTTCTTCTTTGAATGTTTCAATATAATTGTATCAAAATTATTATAAATATTAATTGAAAAAGTTATAGTAAGTAATAAGGCAAAAATGGCTTATCAAACTTCTTATGAGAAGGTTCTCATAAAAAATTTGATAATGCCTCTTGTGTAATAGTAGGTGAATCTAACATTAAATACTTTCATTAGTTCTTTATTTTTAGGTAATGAATATCCTTCTAAAAACTCTTTTTTGTGGTAGATGGTTGAATACTGCCATTTGATGATATTACTAATTATTACTAAACATTTCAAATTTTGGAGCATATTCATTAGACAATCATTGTGTACGATAGCATTAACTACTGCCTCTCTTACTGCTACATAATCATACATTTTAATTTCTTTTCTTTCAGGGTATTCTATTTTCGTAAATATCTTATTTTCGATTTCTATTTTATTTAAAATATTTTTTGTAGCTTTAACTATGGAACAATTACCAAAATCTTCATTTTCAATTAAATCAACTACATTCGTTCTTTCATATTTTCCAAATGTGCTATAATTTAATTAGTTGATTTAGTCAATCTTGGAGTATAATTTTTTGAATATAAGTAAAGTCATCGCTCCAGTGACGAATAGTTTGAACTTTTATTGTTTGAACTTAAATATAATCAATCCATTCTGGTTGATTTTTTTTATAAAGATTCCCCCTCAAGGTTATTTTTATATATGTTAGAAAAAAATAATACTGAAATGATTAAAGAAATTAAAGATATTATTTTGAGTAGTAGAAAAAAGATTGCTTATAAAGTAAATAATACTATGTTACATGCATATTGGAATGTTGGAAGAATTATTGTTGAAAACGAACAAAATGGCAACATTAAGGCAGAATATGGAAAACAGATTATGAAAGAACTTTCTAAGGAATTAACAAAAATTTTAGGATCAGGATTTTCTGTTAGCAATTTATTTAATATGCGTAAACTTTATATAATTTATCCAAAATTCCAGACAGTGTCCGGAAAATTGAGTTGGTCTCATTATTGTGAATTATTAAGTATAAATAATATCGAAGAGTGGAACTTTTATGAAAAAAATGTATTAATTCTAACTGGAGTGTAAGAGAATTAAAAAGACAATTGGAAACATCTTTATTTGAAAAATTATTACTTTCTGAAGGAAAAAAGAATAAAGAAAAAGTTTATGAATTATCAAAAACTGGACAGACTCTTAATTCACCTGAAGATATATTAAAAGAACCTTATTTTTCTATTCACCCATATTAGGAAGGGATATTACAACCTTAGTACCACTCCCTAAACTTGAATAATACTTAATTTTGCCATTATGAAGTTCAATTATTTCTTTAGATAAACTAATTCCAAGTCCCGTTCCATTTCTTTTCGTTGTAAAAAACATCGTTCCAATATTATCTAAAGTTTCACTATCCATCCCTATTCCATTATCTTCAATAATGATATTAAAATATCTATTATCAACCTCAGTCTTTATTTTAATAATCATCTCTCCCTTCTTAGTATCAAATGCTTCATTAGCATTTTTTAAAATATTAACTAAAACTTGTTTAATCCTGTTGTAATCAACATTTAAATACAATTCATCATCAGGTAAATTCATTATAATTTTAATCTTATTTTCAATAAAGAACAAGTCAAGTGATTCCATCACCTCATCAATTAACATATAAATATCTGTAATATCTTTGTTAATTGTTACCTTAGTATATTCTAAATAATCATCCATTAAAGTTAAAGTTCTCTCAATCTCCCCTTTAATAATTGGAATATATTTATGTACTTTATCCTTATTATCCATATCTAACATATCTAAGTATCCTTTACAAACTGCAATTGGATTTTTAATTTCATGAGTAAGTTTAAAAAGTGATGTTCTTAAAACTTTTTCTTTTTCAAGTTCTCTTATAGCCGTATTTAAATTCATTATTTCTTCTCCTCTCAACAAAAATATAAATACTAAATAGCTACTACCATAAAAAACTAACATTTTAATAATAACATCTAAAAAATTCCTAATAAATAAAGCATTTTGATTATTAAAATAAAATACTTCTATTCCTAACGTAATACTTTTTATAAATACAAAGATATAAATTAAAGATACTGATTTAATAGTTTTCTTATTAATTATTAAATAAATAACATAATAAAGAACATATTCAAAAAAGATAAAGAAACCATTATAATTTAAAAAATAAACATAATATAAACCAATTAACAAAGAAATAATTATACTTGTAAACTCTTTTCTTTTTAAATAACTTATTAAAAGAGGAATATTAATTAATATTAAGGACTTCGAGTAATCTTTAAATATAATAAATAAAATGGTTTCAAGAATTAATATAATCGATAAAAATAAGTTATCATGTTTCTTTTTATAGTTATTATTATAAGATAAATTTATTAAATATATAGCAATCGGTAAAAATAAGATGCTTATATTTAAAATGATATACACAAACATTCACCACCTCATTTTTATTATTGCATATTATTTTGTCGAGATTTGTCGAATTTTGTCGAATAATGAAAAAAAATGAAGAAAATTTATTTCTTCATATCATCAATATATTTTTTTAATTGTTTAGAGTTATTACCAAGAATAATCTTTAATTGATTATCAATTTCAACTATTCCTTTAGCTCCTAACTTTTGAATTGCTTCTTTATTAACTTTACTTGTATCTCTTAAAGTTACAATAAATCTTGATAAGTTATAATCACTACTAACTATATTATCCTTGCCACCTAAATAATCAATTAATTTATTAATTTCTAAATGAGCATCTTTCTTAGTTGCTTTTAAAACTGCTAATAATATAATTAAAAATATAACTGCAATTATTATATATTTTATCATTTTATCACCTACTTAATTATACCTTATTAAACTTAAAATTAAAAGTAATTATAAAATATTTTTTAAAATATTATAAAGTTTATTAATAGGAAGTCCCATAATAGCATAATAGTCGCCTTCTATTTTATTAATATGTTTTGAAAATATTCCTTGAATGGCATACCCACCTGCTTTATCTAAACCTTCATTAGTATCTAAATAGTTATTAATTTCAGTATCACTTAATTTATCAACATAAACTAAAGATTTAGAATAATCTTTAAATTCTTCTATTTTCTTATTTTGAACTTTAATAATAGTAAGAGAAGTTATTACCGCGTGGCTTCTTCCATTTATTTTCTGTAACATACGCTTCGCATCTTCTCTTGATGCTGGTTTACCTAATATCTCATTATCTATAGTAACAATGGTATCAGAGCTTATGATTACTCTATCACCTTCGGTTTGATTTAAGATATCAAGACATTTTTGATAGCTTATATTAATTGTATTTTCTAAAGGAGTTAAGTTTTCATCTTTAATTTCTTCTTTTAAACTTGGAATAACTTGAAACTCGTATCCTAACCTCTCTAGTAACTCTCGTCTTCTAGGAGAATTAGATGCTAGAATTACTTTCATTTAACTAAAACTCCTAAATATTCTTTTATAGCACATGCTATTTGATCAGGACAAGATGTACCTCGCGCCCTACAATCAACACCTTCTAACTTTTCAACAATATCTGTTAATTTCATACCACGAGTTAAACGTCTAATTCCTTCTAAATTACCAGGGCACCCGTTAGTAACTTCAATATCTTCTAAAATATCCCCCTTAATTTTTAATTTAATATTAGTTGAACAAGTACCCTTTGGTTTATAATTATATTCCATAAAACACCTCTTTTTAATTCTATCATAAACTTAAAGATAATACTAGGAATTTTTAAATATTTTTTCTATATAATTAAATAGATAGCCTATGAAAAATTATGAAATTATCTTAATTAGTATTGCCCTTGCTATGGATGCATTTTCAGTTAGTATTTGTAAAGGTTTAACGATGAAACATAAGTTTAGAAGAAATAGTTTAATTATTGCTTTATCTTTTAGTTTATTTCAAATGTTAATGCCTTTAATTGGTTATTTTTTAGGTTCTAAGTTAAGTGGGATATTAATAACTTTTAATCATATTATAGCTTTTATATTGCTTGTTGTAATTGGCTTTAATATGTTACATGATGCATATCACGATGAGGACTTGAAAGAAGGACTTAGTATCAGTGAACTAATATTTTTAAGTTTTGCAACCTCAATTGATGCAATGGCTGTTGGAATTACTTTTTCATTTTTTGAAGTTAATTTAAAATTTGCTATTTTAGCAATTGGAATTGTTGCCTTTTTATTTTCTTTAATTGGAGTTAATCTTGGTAAATTAATTGGTAATAAATTTGAAAAAAAAGCCCAGATAATTGGAGGAATTGTTTTAATTATCATTGGCTTTAAAATCTTACTTGAACATTTTTTTAATTAGGCAAATATTTCATCAAAAAATTTATAAATTGTTGTACAACTTTCTGAATCTGCAGGAGTATCATTAATATGAATAGCATGAATATTCCGAGCATTTTTAATAGCTTGTTCTAATGAACCATATCTAGTTAATTTAGAATAAATATCTTTATCATTTTTTCTATATTTATAATTTAATCCAGCATTTTTAAAATATTCTTCTAATTTATTAGCATATAAAGTTCTATCCATTTTAGAATCAAGATAATGAAAATGTAATAAGAACCAATATTCAATAGCCTGATTTGACCATAACGGAATAAAACCTTTGTTATTACATATTGTTATCGCATTATTAAAGTTATCAGCTTTAAAACTATCTTTATCAAATACAACAAATATTTTTTCATAAGGAACTATTCTATTATTAGATTCATCAATATCATTTAATAAATCATCAATAGATTTTACTAAAGAAATAGTATTCATCCCTTTCCCAACAATTTGAACATTTAATTTGTTACTATTATCTCTAGTTCTATTTATTTCTTCTATAGCACCATTAAAATAATTCTTTTCGGTTTCAAGCCCTTCACAAACAATAAGAATTTTTCCATTTTTTTGATTTAAAGTATTAACTTTTCTTGGTTTTCTTTCAAGATTTCGTTTACTACATATTCTTTTACTTCTCATATTTCACCTACTCATTTTCATATGGAATAG
>CANRIE010000049.1 GCA_947630585.1 uncultured Bacilli bacterium
ACTCTATGTCATGTGTATTGAAATTTATAACATTTTAACTTTGCCATTTTTTTAACATTTTATCTTGACTTTTACAATTATTCGGAATTATTAAAAAAAGAAGTTTATGAAAAGTATGATTTAGTAGAAATAAGGAAATATATCGAAAAGATATTTAATCGTTATAATACAATAAAATACTTATATAATTATTCTTCTGAAGAGTATAATATTAGGATAACTCCAACTTATGAACTTAGAGAAGGTACTAATTCTAACAAAATATCAGATTCAGTTGGAGACATAGTGGAGAGAGTTGTAGATAACAAAATGTGGCTTGTTAAATTTTATAATTCTATTTGTAATTTAGCATTAAAAATGACTAGAGCGGAAGCACAATATATAGTAGGCACATTTTTTTCTAACAAATCCGAAGAATATGTATGCGATAATATAGGAATTTGTAGAAATACTCTCCAAAAAGTTAAGAAAAGTTGTTTAGTAAAAACTTGGGTTGAATTTCAAAATTTAGATAAGGGATAACTTGTAAAAAGTTATCTTTTTAAGTTAGGAGGTGAAAAAATTGGCAGAGATTATTAAAGTTTCATTATCTAGCAACATGAAAGAGTTAATTAAAAATAGAGCTAGTGAATTAGAAATGTCTAGTCCTGAGTATTTAAGATTACTTGCAGATTTAGATATTTCGATCCAAAGATATCAAAGTTTAGTTACTTATATAAATTTGCTATATAACAAAATCAATGATTGTCATATTAAATTAGGAATTGTATCAACTCCTTTACAAGAACCGCCATTAATAAAATTAAATTAATTTAACAAAAAGCGCTGACAAGTTCTTAAATTCATTATATAATATTATCAATTAATATTTTATATGAGGAGGAAAAGAAAGTGGAAAAAAAGAAATTAATCCCTCTTGTCATAATTTTTATAGTTTTTGTACTAATTTTATTTAGTATAGAAAGCTATGTTTTAAAAACAAGGGTAAAGGAAGAAAATATTAAGGATAATGATATCCAAGATAATGATGATTCAAGTAAAATTGAAAATGACAATCAACAAGATGAAATAGATGAAACTAAAGGTGAAGAAGAAATAAATAATAATATTGAAAATGAATCTTCACAGGAAAGTGATTCTAAAAAACAAGAAGAATTACCTAAAAATAATACAACTACTAATAACAATTCAACAACTAATAATACAAGCAGTAATAATACAAGTCAAAAAAATTCTAATTCTAATAATAAAGTAGAAAATAATAAAGGTAATTCTAATAATAATTCAACTTCAAAACCAAATGATAATAATACTACATCTACTAGTCCAAGTATTCCAAATGAGAATAAACAGGGAAGTAGTAGTGTTAATGATAATAAGGATAATAGTAGTGAAGTTGAAAACAAACAAGAAACTCATATTACAAGAAATGTTTTTAAAACTCTAAATGAGTGTATGGATAAGGGAAGAGAATTAAATTTGAAAGATATTATTCATATTGTTTCAACTTATTGTGAATCTGTAGCTGAAAATGGAGAAATTATTGGCTATGATTTATATTTCGTTTATGAAGATATGAGTTTGGAAAGATATAATTGGTAATCTACGGATTACTTTTTTTTATGGAAAGGAAAGGAAATTTAAATGAAAAGAATATATATTTTAGTGTTAGGAGTTGCATTAATAACATTAAGTTTTTTTCTTTCAAAACTAAATGTTAGTGCAGCTACTATGGGATTTAGTTATCCTAAAGGAATTTATTTTGAACGAACTGGTAGTCATTATGTATCAAATGGAGTACCATTTTATACAATTGATGGAAAAATAACTTATTGTGTAGAGCCAGGAGTTGAAGTAACAACATATAATTATCATTCAGTAAATTTTGATAGTGCCAATTTGCCTTATAGTAGAAGTACATTTCAAACATTACAATTAATTGGACATTACGGATACGAATATCCAGGGCATCAGACAGACAAGTATAGAGTTGCAACTCAAGTCTTAATTTGGGAGCATACTTCAAACGATCCAATTAAATTAACGACAGAGAGATATGGTGAAGGACAACCTGTAAGTGTTGATGCTGAAAAAAATGAAATTATGAGATTAGTTAATAGTCATTATAATCGACCTTCATTCAATGGCGTAACAAAAACTGGATATCTAAATCAAGAATTTTTTATTGAAGATACATCAGGAGTATTAAGTACTTTTGAAATTGAAGATAAGGGTGGTAATGAAGCACGAATTGAAGGTAACAAATTGTATATAACTCCTAAAGTAATAAATAGTTCATCAATTACTCTTAGAAAAAAATTCTATGATAATGGAACAACATTACTTTGGAGAGGTGATGATGGAAGTCAAGTTTTAGGATCATTAAGAGCCGGCGATCCAGTTTATACAACGATTAATTTAAATACGTTGGGAGCTAAATTGACAGTTGAAAAAGTTGACAAAGATACAGGACTTGCTATTGCTAGAGGTGATGCAACTTTAAAAGGTGCAGTTTATGGTTTATATGATGAATTTGGATTATTAGTAACTAAGTTAACTACTGATGAAAATGGAAGAGTTACAAGCGATTATTTATCAAAAATCGGAAAATTCAAATTAAAAGAACTTACTCCTTCAAAAGGATACGAGTTAGATCCAACAGTTTATGAAATAGAAATAACTGCTGATGATATTAATCCTAAAGTTAAAGTGTATGAAAATATTGTTGAAAGAGATTTACAAATTTTTAAGGCATATGCAACAGATAAAACAGGTTTCTTAACTGGAGAACCAAATATTACCTTTGATATTTATTTAAAATCTAGTAATAAATTAGTTGCAAGTATAACAACTGATAAAGATGGATATGCTGAAACTAAACTAGTTTATGGAACATACATTGTAAAACAAAGAAATGCAACAAGTGGTTTTGAAAAGGTTAAAGATTTTGAAATTACTATTGATGAAAATACACCAAATATTTTGCATAAAACGTTAGCAAATGCAGAAATTACAGCAAAATTAAAATTAGTAAAAATTGATAGTGAATCTAAATTACCAATCAATTTAGCAGGAGTGCAATTTAAATTAAAAGATGTGAAAACTGGTAAATATGTATGTCAAAATATTTCATACCCTAATCAAGAAGAAGTTTGTGTTTTTGAAACTGATTCAAATGGTGAATTTATGACACCATATCCATTAGCAAGTGGAACTTATAAAATTGAAGAAATAAAAGCCCCTAAAGGTTATTTATTAAATACAACTGAAATAACATTTACTATTGATGAAAATGCTAAATTAATTCAAGATGATAAGTATGGAACTTATATAAGTGTTGAGGTTATTAATAAACAAATTAAAGGAGAAATTAAAGTAGAAAAAACTGGAGAAGCGTTTAAAGTTAAAAATGGTTCTTTTTCTTATGATGAAGTTGAGCTTGAAGGAATTGAATTTTCATTATATGCTGCTGAAGATATAAAAACAGCTGATGGTATCTTACATTATCATAAAGGAGATTTAATAAAGACTATAAAAACTGATGGAAAAGGAAAAGTAACTTTTAGTAATTTATATCTAGGAAGTTATATTGTTAAAGAAACAAAAACTTTAAAAGATTTTATTTTAGATGTAACAGAACATAAAGTAACATTAACATCTACTGATAGTAAAACGGCAATTGTTTCAGAAGTTTTAAAATTAAAAAACAATTTGAAAAAAGGAGATTTTGAGTTTACGAAAGAAGATTTAGTTACTGGTAAGAAATTAGCAAATGCTATTATAGAAGTTTATACTAAAGATACTAATGAATTAGTATTTAAAGGAAAAACTGATAGTAATGGTAAAATTGTAATTAAAAATTTAAAAGTAGGTAAATATGTATTCCGTGAAATTGAAGCCCCAGAAGGTTATGTTTTAAATGATGAAAAAATTGAATTTGAAATATTAGAAAATGGACAAGTGGTTAAAGGTATTCTAAAAAATGAAAAAATTAAAGGAGATTTAGATTTTACGAAAGAAGATATTTCAAACGGAACACCACTTCCAAATACACTAATTGAAGTATATAAGAAAGATACTAACGAGTTAGTTTTCTCTGGAAGAACTAATGAAAATGGTAAAGTAGTAATTAAAAATCTTGAATATGGAAAATACTATATTCTTGAAAAAGAAGCCCCAGAAGGTTATGTTTTAAATGATGAAAAAATGTATTTTGAAATTAAAACTAATGGTGAAATTATTAAAGCTACTATGAAAGATGAAAAAATTAAAGGAGATTTAGATTTCACAAAGGAAGATATTTCAAACGGAACACCACTTCCAAATACATTAATAGAAATATATAAGAAAGAAAATGATGAACTAATTTTTTCAGGTCGTACTGATGAAAATGGAAAGATTCTTATTAAAGATATTGAATATGGTAAATACTATATTTTAGAGAAAGAAGCCCCAGAAGGTTATGTTTTAAATGATGAAAAAATGTTCTTTGAAATAAAAATAAATGGTGAAGTTATTAAAGCTACCATGAAAGATGAAAAGATAAAGGGAGATTTAAAATTTACAAAAGAAGATTTATCAACTGGAGAACCTTTACCTAACACTTTAATTGAAATTTATAAACAAGGGACTAATGAATTGGTTTTCTCTGGTAGAACTGATGAAACAGGTCAAATTTTAATTAAAGATATTGAATATGGTAAATACTATATTTTAGAGAAAGAAGCCCCAGAAGGTTATGTTTTAAATGAAGGTAAAATGTATTTTGAAATATTAATGAATGGTGAAGTTATTAAAGCTACCATGAAAGATGAAAAAATCAAAGGAGATTTAGATTTTACAAAAGAGGATTTTTCTACTGATGAACCATTACCAAATACATTAATAGAAATATATAAGAAAGAAAATGATGAACTAATTTTTTCAGGTCGTACTGATGAAAATGGAAAGATTGTAATTAAAAATCTTGAATATGGAGAATACTATATTCTTGAAAAAGAAGCCCCAGAAGGTTATATATTAAATGAAGAAAAAATGTTCTTTGAAATAAAAATAAATGGTGAAGTTGTTAAAACTACCATGAAAGATGAAAAAATCAAAGGAGATTTAGATTTTACAAAAGAGGATTTTTCTACTGATGAACCATTACCAAATACATTAATAGAAATATATAAGAAAGAAAATGATGAACTAATTTTTTCAGGTCGTACTGATGAAAATGGAAAGATT
>CANRIE010000050.1 GCA_947630585.1 uncultured Bacilli bacterium
TCCATATCATTAATAGCAAGTTCTGATAACATCTTTCTATCAATTTCAACTCCGGCTTTATTTAAACCATCAATAAATTTAGAATAACTAATATCGTTTTCCCTACATGCTGCATTAATTCTTGTAATCCATAATTTTCTAAATTCTCTCTTCTTTTGTCTTCTATCACGATAAGCATATACACTTGAATGCATTAATTGTTCTTTAGCACTTTTGTATAATCTGTGTTTACTTCCAAAATATCCACTAGCTTCTTTTAATACTTTTTTGTGTCTTCTTTTAGTTTGAACACCACTTTTAACTCTTGTCATTATATCCTCCTTTAGATTATATCTCTTAATCTATTTTGATCAGCCTTTGATAAAGTTGATCCCTTTCTATTTTTTCTGTTAACATCGGCATTTTTCTTTCCTGTATTATGTCTTGATCCAGGACGACCAATCTTAATACTTCCGCCTTTTCTAATTTTTAATACTTTCTTTGTACCTTTATGAGTTTTTAACTTTGGCATTATAACCACATCCTTTCTTATTTTTTTGGTGTAAGCATCATCATCATAGTTCGACCATCTAATTTAGGTTGCTCTGAAACTTCTGCAATACTACTTAATCTATCGGCAAATCTTACTAAAACGTCTTCCCCTAATTCGGTATGAGACATTTGTCTTCCTTTAAACCTGATTGTAACTTTAATCTTTGCACCCTTTTGTAAATATTTAGTAACCTGTTTAATCTTTGTTTCAAAATCTCCAACATCAATTACACTACTAAGTCTAAATTCCTTAGTTTCAACCATATTAGCTTTTTGTCTTTTGATGTTTTCTTTTTCCTTTTTGTTTTTTAAATAACGATACTTATTATAGTCCATTATTTTACAAACTGGTGGATTTCCATTTGGATTCATTAAAACTAAATCAAGTCCTGCGTAATTTGCTAGTACTAACGCATCTTTTAAAGGTTTTACTCCTACTTGTTCCCCATTTGGACCTATAACTAGAACTGAACTTGCTTTGATTTGCTCATTAATTAACAAATCATTTTTCCCGTTTGCGATACAAAACACCTCCAATATTTAATTAAAAAAGTAGACCAGAAGTCCACTTTAAAATACACATAAAAACAAATTTAAACAAATTGTTCCTAGGCATTTTACCCATTACTCTAAGTAATCAGGTGGACTAAATCGCTTTCCTTTTTCAATTTACGTATGTTATAATACGCGATTATTTCTTATTTGTCAAGTTTTTTTTAACTTTTTTCTCTAATTTTTACTACCTATCCAAAATTCTGTAACATAATCCTTATTAATTGCAACTTTAAGTTCATAATAATTTTTATCTTTAATATTATAGTATTCCATTCTTTCTAAAAGCTTATTATTTCTTATTTTTAATTTATTAATCATATCTTCTTTTGGAATCCTATTACTTTTAATCGAATTACAATTTCTATGAACATAAACTAAATTCCAAATATCATCTGAATACATATAAGACCAAGGAATTACATGGTCAATTGATAAATCATCATCTTCTATTTTTAAACCACAATTAAAACAAATATGTTCTTTATTTTCTAAATCTAAATATTTCTTAAATTTATTTAAATTGCTTCTTTTAATTTCTCTTTCATCCATTATTTTAACTTTTTTATTAATTTTTGGGGAATTATTAAAAGTTTCTAATATTAATCCCCATTTATAATTAATTAAATCATATAAATCTTGGTCATTATCACGAAATTTTTCTAATAATTCTCTTTTAATTAATAAATAATCATCACCTTTATTATATGTATAAATTTCATATTTATCATTACCTAAATTTAAAAATCTCCAACTAACATCAATCTTCAAAGTATCTTTAACTAATCTTAAAGTTTTATTATAAATATCTTTTAAATCATAACTATCAAATCTAATTTCAATTTTTTCATATAATTCAGGTAAATTAGACCCACTTACTTTTTTATATTCATTAATTAACTCTTTTACATATGTTAAAATCTTAGGTGGTTTATAAGGATTAGAGCCTTGAATTAAATTAAAAAAAATAGTTTGATTCCAGTAATATTTAATATATTTTTTAGCTATATCTTGAAAATTAATCTTAATTATTTCTTTATCTAAATTAACCTCGCAACTTATTTCAACTAAAGCTTTAGCCCAAGCCATTTTATATGTATTATCATAATTACATTCTCTTATTATTTATTTAAATATTTGATAATCATTCATTTTCTATAACCTTCTCTAAATAAATTTTATCTTCAAATCCCCCTCTTTTTTCATGTTTTGTTTTAGCAATTTCTAGTATATCTTTTAATTCTTTTCCATCTATTTTAATAAGAGCCATTATAACCTCAAGAATATCTGCTAATTCTTCTAATTCATTAGAATCATTACTTTCGCTAACTTCTAAAGCTTCTTCTAATATTTTTTTCTTTAAAGCATGTTTATACTCTTCATCATTTAAAACTCTTGTAATAGGACTTTTCCCATCTAATTTAATTATCTCAGGTATTTTATCTCTTACTAATTTATTATATATTTTTTCCATTTCAACCTCACATTTAGTATAGTATCATATTAGTTTTTAAAAGTAAACTATATCTATTAAGTTTTTATTTTGATTATTATTTAAATATAATCTAAATTTTTTTACAACTATTAATATAAACTTTAAAATTATCTACATAAATAAAAGAGAAAAACTCTATTTATTAGATTTTTCTCTTATCATGTTTTCCAATTGCATCTTTTAAAACTGAATTTACTGTATTATTAGTTGTTGTTCCAGATCATCCTTGATTTTCAGTTGAACTCCTTTATGCTCCTGGTACTCCAACTGTATAAGGACTACTTTCTGTTCCACTTCCTCCTGTTATATACACAGTTGATTTTAGATTTATAGATGGGCGAACCCCGTAAGATTGACTAACCCCGAACGCGTCCACGGAAGGCGAAGTGACTCTCAGGGTGCCGTAGCTGCCCACGAACCGCACGTCCCCGTCAAAGATATAATGACCATATGGCGTTATTAACCACATATATTTTGATGATGAATAACCACCTAATTGTGCTGAAAACATTTCTCCTACTCTTGGTAATCCTACAAGTCCTGTCCAAGTACTAGTTGTTTTTTCACAATCACTTGTTCGTTCTGTTGTATTACTTGCACTACATATTGTATTTTTATAACTTACCTCCATATAATGTGCACCTAAATAATATGTTCCAGGCGTTATATATTTTTGAAGTTCACTTGTTAACCATGTATTATTCAAATAATAGCCCCAATAATCATTATTTCCACTTTTAACTGAATCTGCCCAACTGCTTTTATTACTTCCAAAATTTTTAGTTAAGATCTTATTTTCTTTATCTCTTACATAATCTACACTTGTTAATTTTGTTGTTCCATTTTCAATTCCTACTATTCTATATACTTTATTATCTACTTTGACATACTCGCCACTTAATCTTGTATTTATTTTATCATTTGTTTTTCCTGTTGCTTTATCTCCGCTTATTGTATAAGGATTTGATTTTGTCCCTTGGCCATTTAATGTGATAGTAGATTTTAGATTTATGGATGGGCGAACCCCTATCGCAGAGTCCGAATGCAGATTGTAGTAGCCGAGATTGCTGCCGTTGAACACGTACCACACGCTCGAGCCATCATATGGCGTTATTAACCACCAATAATAGCCTATATTTAAATATCCACTTGAAGCGCTTGTATTTTTATAACTTTGATAAAATTCATAAGCATTTAATAATCCTACATCTCCTTGTACTATCGTCGTTTCAGGTATTTTGTTTTTATATTCACTTGTTTCAGTTGCATTCCATTTAGAATTAGTTACTATTACATTTGAATAATTATATAATGTATCTTTAAAATCTTCATTTAACCATTGATATATCCAAGAATCTTTATATTTGGTATTGTTTTTTTCATTCCAATGTATTGCTGTTATTGCATCTTGAGTTACTAATTTCATTGAACCATTTGGGTTAATTGCAACTATTCTCCATAGTTTCCCTGAATACCAGACATAGTTAAAATTAACACAACTATCACTACCTGAAAAATAGATTGTTCCATCCTTGTCTTCTATAATTGGACTTTTACTACACACTTTTGTATTAGCTTCTGCAGATTTAGCTTTATTATATAAATTCTGAGCAGCTGTAGTGTAGCTTGGCTCCTCTGGTTCTTCTGGCTCATCTTGAGTTGGTGGGATTGCTGCACATGCTGATGCACTACATGCATTTCTACAATTTATAAAAGTATCATTTGCAGGTGAAAATACATTTTGTTTAGCTTTGGTAATATTATCAGTATAAGTATAAGTACTAGCTGTCGTTTGGGTAGCAGTACGAATATAACTTAAAGCATAACATTTACCAGCTGACCATACTCTATTATTATCCCTCCTACCATTAGGATATTTACAAGTTATACTATTAGATCCTCCTGATACTTGCATATAACATTTTGTCTTATCACCAAGCGATGTAGTTCCTGTTTTACAGTCTGGAATTTTAGATGTTACACTTCTATACCTATAACAAGTTTTTAATTCTGCAACACTTAAACTTATTTTATTTGATGTAATTTTCGTTTTTCCATCATCATAAACTGCTGATATTGTTGATGTTCCAATCTTTTTTCCTGAAAGAATTGTTTCATTAACTTCTACAACTGAAGTATTAGAAGAAACTATTTTAACTTTTGAATCTGCATCAGATGTCTTTCCATTAGAATATGTGATAAGATAGCTTGCATTAGTATGACTTCCAACACTAATTAAAGTTGATGATAATTTAGAAAGTTTTATAGATTTTACGGTAAGGTTTTGAGTATCATCTTCTTCTTTTGGAATTACAGTGACATTAACTGTAGTAGTTCCATCACTACTACCAAC
>CANRIE010000051.1 GCA_947630585.1 uncultured Bacilli bacterium
AGTGGGAATGTCCTAAATGTCACAGTTTAAATGAAAGAGATATAAATGCTAGTCTTAATATATTAGTAGAAGGAATGAAATTGTATTTTAAGGATTTTGATAAAGAAATGAAATTATATTTAGAAAATTTAGATAAAGAATTAAAGTTAATTTAGAATAGATTATAAATCATAAATAAAAAATAAAAACGGTGGCAACCATCGAATCTTGGTCTGTGGAGGATATCAAGTATCCTATGAAGCAGAAAATGGAAGCCGTGAGGCTTCCGTAGTAATTTTAGAATTTATTCTAAAATTGCTTTTGTTCCAAAAAATTTATAAAAAAATATATTAATTTTTAGCAAAATGATATATAATTAAATAAAGGTAGGTAAGTGAGATATGAAAAGAAAAACTAAAATTAGTTTAGTTATTATTTCTTGTGTTTTATTGTCAGTTTGTTCAATTTCATTAAGTTTATTTGTTAATAAAAATTTAAATAATAATACTAGTAATAATAAAGAAGAAGTTATTGATTACAATGATTATTATTATGATAATGTTATAACTAAAACTAATAAAAAATTATATAAGATTGTTGATGATGAGATAACGGAAGTAGGTTCTATAAATGAAAACCTAAAATTAACTTTAGAAAAAGATGATTATTTTAATCAAGGATACTTTAAAATAAAAGATAAAGATTATTATATTGATTACAAAGATATTAATGATAATTATAATTTAGAAGATAAGGAAGATAAAGATACTTTTTATTTAAATTATGTACCATTTAATGAAAGTATAAAAACAAATGATAAAGTAACTCTTTATAAAGATTTAGAAATGAAAGATGAAGTAGTAACCCTTAATTATTCTTTAACATTACCAATTACCATTAAAGAAACTGATGCCTTAGGAATAGTTATTGATGATAATTTATATTATGTAAAAAGAAGTGATGGAGAAATTATTGAAAACAAAAATACGGATTTAAAACATACAGAGTCTTTAGCAGCCCTTGTTTATCATTTTGTCTATGATTCAACAAATGAAAAAGAAAAAAATGAATGTTTAAATGCTAATTCAACTATTTGTATAAGTGATACCAAGTTTAAAAGTCATTTATCTTATTTAAAAGATAATGGTTATTATACAGCAACGATGAAAGATTTAGAAATGTTTTTAGATAAGAAAGTCCAATTGCCTTATAAAACAGCTGTTATAACAATAGATGATGGATATTTCGTACAAGCAGCAATTAAAGTTTTAGAAGAATTAGATTTACATGCAACTTTATTTTTGATAGGTTCAGCCGGTAGTCCTGATAATTACAAATCACCTAATTTAGAACTTCATTCTCATTCATATTATTTGCATTATACAGGAGCATGCCCAGGAGGTCAAGGAAGCCCTTTAAAATGTTTAGCTAAAGACAAACTTTTAAGTGATTTAAAAATGAGTCGGGATTCTTTAAATGGTTCAACAGTATTTTGCTATCCTTTCTTTGAATATAATGACTATGCAATTGAAGTATTAAAAGAAGCAGGCTTCACGATGGCATTTATTGGGGGAAGACAAAGGATAACTTTAAATAGTAATAAAATGGCACTTCCAAGGTATGGAATTGTTTCAGATACCGAGGTTTCTGATATAGCCAGATTCGTGAAAGTCGATTAAATTACAAATTTTACTTGAAAACTGAAGGAATATAGGTTATAATATCACGTGTTGGAGGAGATTATGGAAAAAAAAGAAAATAAGAATAAACATGAGGTAGAAGTTACAATCGAAGGTGAAAATTGGGAAAAAGCTTTAGAAAAAGCTTATGATAAGAATAAGAAAAAAGTTAAAATGGATGGTTTTAGACCAGGTAAAGTTCCATTTGATATGTATGTTAAAAAGAATGGCTATGAAGCTTTATATGAAGATGCTATTAATAATGTTCTTGCACCTGCATTTGATAAGGCTCTTGATGAAAGTAAATTAGAACCAATCGTTCAACCTACAGTTGATGTTATAAATATTTCTAAAGATAAAATAGATTTAAAATTCACGATTATTACTAAACCTGATGTTAATATTAAAAAATACAAAGATTTAAAAATTAAAAAGGATAAGTTAGAAGTAACTAAAGAAGAAATTGAACATGAAATCGAACATTTATTAGAACATTATGCTGAACTTGTTGTAAAAGATGGAAAAGCACTTGAAGGTGATACTGTTATAATTGATTATGAAGGTTCAATTGATGGAGTTCCATTTGAAGGTGGAAAGGCTGAGAATTATTCTTTAGTTCTTGGAAGTAATACTTTTATTCCTGGTTTTGAAGAACAATTAATTGGTACTTCAAAAGAAGAAGAAAAAGATGTTAAAGTAACTTTCCCAGAAGATTATCATGCTGAAAATTTGAAGGGCAAGGATGCTATCTTTAAAGTAAAAGTTCATGAAATTAAAACTAAGAAAAATCGGGAACTTGATTCTGATTTCTTTGAAGATTTAGGTATGGAAGGTGTTGACTCTAAAGAGTCTTTAGAGAATAATATCAAAGAACATTTAGAAACTCATAAGAGAGAAGATATTGAAAACAAATTTGTTGATGATGTGATGGATGCAATTTCCAAGAATACGGATATTGATATTCCAGAAGAAATGGTTGAAGAAGAAATTGATAGATTAATCAAAAGAGCCGAAGAAAACTTAAGATATCAAGGTATAACTTTAGATTTATATTATCAATTTACCAAAACAACTGAACAAGACTTACGTAATAATCTTGAAAAAGAAGCATTCAAAAATGTTTTATATCGCCTAATCCTAGATGAAATTAAAGTTTTAGAAAAAATCGAAGTAACTGATGAAGAAATTGATGAAGAAATCGAGAAAACAGCTAAACTTTACAATGCCTCTAAAGAAGAAATTGAAAAAGAATTAGGTGGTAGAATAGCAATTAAATATAGTCTTGAAGCTCAAAAAACATTTGATAGATTAGAAGATTATAATAAGGTTGAGTAGAAATACTTAATCTTTTTAATATTAAGTAATATTTTAGTAATTCCTAAATATAATGAAATAGGAGGACTAACATATGGTCAATAAGCAAGGATTATGGTTTTTAACATTAACTAGTTTAGCACTTGTATTAAGTGTTTATTATATTACAATGCCTAATGAATTATTACTTACTAATAATAGTAGTTTTGTAAGCAATGATAAAGGAAAAGACAATACTAATGAAGTTGCTAACAATAGTGATGTTGATATTAAAGAAAGTGAATTAATAACAAGTATGCGAGTAGAACTTGAAGAAGAAAGACAGCTATTACAAACTGAACTTGAAGAAAAATTAAGTGATAAAACTTTATCTGTTGATGAAAAAAATAAAGTTTATGAAGACTTAAGATATATATCAGAACTTAGTAGTATGGAAAGTACTTTAGAAAAAAAGATTAAAGATGAATTTAGTTTAAATAGTTTTGTTAAAGTATCTGATGATATAGTAGATGTTGTTATTAACTCCAAAACTCATGATAGTAATTTAGCAGTTAATATCATGAAAAGTTTACAAGAAGAGTTTCAAGAAAAAATGTATATATCAGTTAGTTTCAAAGAATAATTTACAAAATTAATTCTCCTGCATATAATACAATGGTATTTAAGGAGAATTATGAAAAATATATTAACAAGTAGAGAAAAAGAGGTATTTACATTACTAATTCAAAATAAAACTACCAAAGAAATTGCTAAAAGTCTTAAAATAAGTGAGAAAACAGTTCGTAATCACATATCAAATGCTATGCAAAAACTAGGAGTTAAAGGAAGAGCAGCAGCCGTTGTTGAACTATTAAAATTAAATGAAATATCACTTTAAACGTACTATTTAAGTACGTTTTTTCATATTCTTAATTAGGTGATAGAATGCTAAAAAGAAAAGCTTTAAAAAGAATTTATTTAACAACTTTAGTCTTATTTATTATGTTAATTACCTTTAGTTTTAATAATTTAGAAAAAGAAAAAGTAAATGATTTAGGAGAAGTTGAGTTTGTATCTAATCTTAATACTAGTCATATTTACTTAATCAATAATGATAATTATTTAGTTAAAGTAGATATATTATTAGATAAAGATGATATTGTTAATATGGCTAAAGAAGTATTAAATAATTTATCTATTAATAATAAGAAATATAATAATTTAAAAGGATTAATACCTAGTAATACTAAGATAAATGATATAAGTTATGAAAATAATACTTTAATGATTGATTTTTCAAAAGATCTATTAAAAGTAAGAGAGAATTTAGAAGAAAAAGTAATTGAGAGTATCGTTTATAGTTTATTAGAAATTGATGGCATCGATAAAATAGTTATTAAAGTTGATGGTAAAGTGTTAGAAAAATTAGATAAAAGTAATAAAACTATTCCAACAGTTTTAGATAGTTCATTTGGTATTAATAAAAGTTATGAAATAACAAGTTTAAAAGATAGTCAAAAAGTAGTATTGTATTATGTTTTTAATGATAATGATAATAATTACTATGTTCCGGTTACTAAATATGTAAATAGCAATGATAATAAAGTAAAAGTAATAATAGATTCCTTGAAAGGTAATTATTTTTCTAATACTAATTTAAGTAGTTATTTAAATTATAAAACGGATATTAAAGATTTTAGCTTAGATCAAGATATTTTAACGATTACTTTTTCAAGTTTAAATAATGATAATTTAGAAGAAGTGACTTATTCACTTGCCTCAAGTATCTTTGATTCAATGGATATAAAAAAAGTTATATTTCAACTTGATGATAAAATAATTGATGTAAAATCAAAATAGCTAGTTGAAAAAGAAACTTTTTTTTG
>CANRIE010000052.1 GCA_947630585.1 uncultured Bacilli bacterium
TTGGCTTGATAATGAAGCAACTTATGGGGAAGCTATTGCAGTTAAAGTAAAACTTCATAGTTTAATCATAAGTGATATTAAAAAATTCTTTGATTATCCAAACTTTATTGGGGTTGAAGAATATTTATCAAGTTTAGTTATTCAAAATGGTCAAAAATATCAAATTTTAAATATTAACTTAGAAGATATTGATGATAGTATTTCCAAAGTAATCGTTAAAATACTTTCAAGAATAATATTTGAATATACGAAAGCTTTACAAAATAGAGCTTCAGTTCCTTTTAATTTAGTTGTTGAAGAAGCTCATCGTTATATTAAAAGTGGTGAGGATGTTGATTTAATTGGTTACAATATATTTGATAGAATTGCCAAAGAAGGACGAAAATATGGAATCTTATTAACTTTAATTTCCCAAAGACCAGTAGAGTTATCAGAAACTGTTATGTCACAATGTGCTAATTTCCTAATATTTAAAACAACTCATCCAAGAGATATTGAATATATTGGAAAAATGGTTCCAAATATCACGGAAGATATTGTTGAAAAACAAAAAAGTTTACAACCAGGTTATTGCTTATGCTTTGGATCAGCTTTTAAAGTACCAATTATTTTAAAAGTAACAGCACCAGATCCAGTTCCAGCAAGTTCTAACTGTGATGTTTTGAATACTTGGACAGTAAGACAATAGGAGGATACTTTGACTAAAGAAGAGAATAGAAGTGTCTTATTAAAAAATAAAAAATATTTTATAATTAAATTTATCTGTAGTTTGGCACTCCGTGCCTTTCTTTTAGCTATACCAATTTATTATAGCTATGGAATTGATGAAATAACAAGAGGTAATTTCGCTTCTGCTTATCATATGATTATCATGTTCTTTGTATTTACCATACTTTATAGAATATCAGAGATAATCAATCAAATAACTTATTATAAATTATATTCTAATTTATATAAAACTTATTTAGATTTAGGTTTATCTAAAACTTGTAATAACTCTTTATATAGCTTATCTAGATTTAGTTTATCAGAATATAGTAACATTATGAGTGAAGACTTTGAAACCTTAAGTGATTATTATGCAACGATGGTCATTAGAATAGTTGAAATAATGGAAGCTATTTATATAATTATTTATTTCTTTACAATTAATATCATGATTGGTTATTTAACTTTATTTATATCACTTGTAGTTTTATTTATTTTAATATTTTATAATCCAAGAATTGCTAAAACTAATAAAGAAAGAAAAAATAGACATGATAAAAGAATTAGTTTATTTCAAGAATTACTTTTATCAGTAAGAGAGATTAAAGGGTTTAATATCTTTAATGTTGCTCAGGAAAGAACGATTAATAATATTACAGATTATACGAAATGGAATAATAAATTAAATATCGATAAATATAATGTTAAACAAGTGTCACTTGGACTTATTGATATATTTCAATTTATTTCTTTAATGATAGGTATAAAACTAATTGTAAATGGGAATGTTACTATTGGAGTTTTAACAATTATTTATAATTATTATGCTAAACTAAGTACTTTATTTACATCTATTATTACTCTTTTTGAAAGTAATATAAATGTTAAAGTAGCAAGACTTAGAATTCATAAGTTATTTCAATATGCAAGTAGTAATTATGGAGAAGTTGAAAGTAAGAAAGTAAGAGGAGAGATAATATTTAATAAAGTTTTATATGGAAATAGAAAATCTCCTATTTTAAATAATGTTAGTTTTAATATTGCTCCTAATACCATTACTGTTATAACAGGACCTTCTGGAAGTGGTAAAAGTGGAATATTTGATTTATTATTAAGATATAATAGACAACACGAAGGCGATGTATTGATTGATAACGTAAGTGTTTTAAATTATAATACAAAACAAATTGGTAATATAGTAAGTGTTGTTTCCAAGAATCCTATTTTCTTTAATATAAGTATCAGAGATAATCTAAGTATCTTTGATCCTAATTTTGAAAATGTTATCTCACTTTCTAAAGAACTAAAAGTTCATGATTATATCATGGCTTTACCAGATGGGTATGATACGATAATTAGTACAGACGCATCAAACATCAACAGTGATGTAAAATATGTTTTAGCAATTATAAGAGTATTATTAAAACGAACTAAAATCATGTTATTTGATGAAACATTTGATAACTTAAGCCATGATATAAGTGACGTTATAATAAACTTATTAAAATCAATTAAGGAAGATAATACTATTTTAATAATAACTAAAAATAAAAATATTATTGAAGGCGATTATGTAGATAAAGTAATTATGTTAGATAATAATCAAGTAATAGCCGATGGTTCTCATCAAGAATTAGTCAAGGAAAATGACAACTATAAAAAAATATTTAAGAAATTCTAAAACATAACTTGAAAAATACTTCATTTTTTGATATTATTATTTCATAGATAATAGGAGATGTTTTAATATGGGTAATTATGAATTTGAACCAATTAAAAAAAATAAAAAAACTAATAAAAATTTAGTTTTTACTGCCTTAACTATATTAATGTGTTTAGGTATATCTTTAGCAACAACATATTTTGTTTATCATAGAAATGATGAAAGAGAAAATATTATAGTATCAGGTTTAGTAACATTAGATTTTGGAGATGCTTCATCAGGTATTACTCTTGATTATGCCGTTCCGGAAAGTGATGAAGATGGTAAGAAACGTCCTGCTTATGAATTTACGGTTACAAATACAAGTGAAGTACCAGTTAATGTTAAAATCGGTATTAAGTTAAATCAAGAATCAACTATAGCCATAAATGGTATTCGTTTTGCTTTTTATGTTGATGGAGAAGAAAAGAAAGTTGATAATTTAGAAAATACAGGAGCAGATTATACTTTATATACAATAGAAAATTTAGGTGCTAAAAAAAGTGTTAATGCAAAAGTGATCTTCTGGATAGATTATGATTATACAGTTCATGGACAAGTCTTTAGTGCTAAATTTACAGCAACAGCTGAAAGTTTTGATTACATTTATGAACCACCTGTTCCTTTAGAAGATACTATTAAAGAAGCTATTACTACTAATACGACTGAAACTTGTACTCCAACTGTAACCGATGATAATGATACTCCAGAAGACCCAAGTGATGATACAATCTATTTTAGTGGAAACAACACCTGTGTAAACTTTAATTATGTCTGGTATTCTGGAAAATTATGGAGAATAGTAGCCATAAATCCAGATGGTTCTATGAAATTAGTAACGCAAGATGAAATAACAGCAATAAATTGGGGAGAAGATACAACATATAAAGACGAAAATAAAGATTCCTGGATATATCAATGGTTAAATGAAGATTTTAAAGAAACACTTTATAATTATGAAGAAATAATAGTACAAAATGCCGATTGGAATGCAACAGCAGATGGAAATTTAACCCCAGTAAGACCACCAAAAGAAGGAGATGGGATAGTACAAGGAGATGTAGGGCTATTAAATGCGTATGAATATTATCAAGCTTACAAAAATGCAAGTACTAGTACAAATTATTTAAATATAGGCTATAGATGGTGGTTAATAACGCCATATAGTGGCTCGATCGTGCGGTACGTGGACTTCAACGGCAATCTGTACTGCGATTCGCCTTCCTCGAGCGCGAACGGCGTCCGTCCATCCATTAATCTAAAATCAAATATCGGAATAGTAGCAGGGGGAGATGGAAGCGAGACTAATCCATATCGTATAAGCGGGGATAAGGAGCCCGGAAATAGTGGAGAATTAATAAGCACCAGAATAAGTGGAGAGTATGTCGAAGTAAATAATAAAAAATATAGAATAGTGGGAATAGAAAAAGATGAAAATGGTAATAACATAACCAAATTAACAAGTGTGGATTATGTAAGAGATACTGGTGGTGCAGTTTTAACTAAAAATTTTGGAAGTAATACAAGTTGGGCAACATCAGTTGAAAGTGGAAGTGATGATTATTGGGGCTATTATTTAAATAATACTAATAATGAGACTTTTGAAGAAACATGGTTAACTGAAGAATTAAATAAATATATAACGGAAGGAACATATTATTTGGAAGGAGTAGGCTATGCAAGTTATAAAAATTCGATATGTAGTGAGAGTAATACAACAGCCCCAACAAGTAGTTGTGCAAAAACAAGTAGTACATGGACAGGACTTGTAGGATTACCAAGAGTAGGAGAAATGTTTTCTGCAATGTTAGGAAAAGGTTATAATGATACCTCAACATATATATGGTTAATAACGCCATATAGTGGCTCGAGCGTGCGGTACGTGAACAGCTTCGGCAATCTGAACAACTATTCGCCTTCCTCGAACGCGTACGGCGTCCGTCCATCCATTAATCTAAAATCTGAAATCAAAATAACTGAAGGTGATGGAATGAGCCTTGCCACTGCCTATAAAGTAGGATTATAAAATAATTTCTTTGCTTCTTTCTTTTTTAAAGAAAGAAGTTGCTATAAATAAGGTATTAATTTTAAAATATAAATTAATATAGGTGCAAAGCGTAAGGGCTCGAACGTGCGGTACGTGAACAACAACGGCAATCTGAACAACAATTATGTGAAAATTCGTATAATTGTTGTTATGCGAAAAAATTAATTATACGAAAAAATCATGAAAATC
>CANRIE010000053.1 GCA_947630585.1 uncultured Bacilli bacterium
TTTTTATCTTGCAACAATTATTATTTTAAATTTCCTTTATCATCATAAACATGGTCTCTATTATAAATAAAGATATCACTTCCATTTTGGCAATTATCAGCAATATAAATATCATCTTTATCTAATTTTTCTATAATTTTTCCATCTTTATTATAAATAATATAATTATAAGGCAAACTTACCATTTCTTGTAAATATGAAGAAAATAAAACATCGTTTTCGCCACATCCCTGTATAACTTCAAATCCTACACTTTCATACCCTTCATCTGGTTTTCTATTTAATACAGATTTTCCAGTTTCTACATCTAGTAAATAATAAATTCCATCTTTTAGTCCTTGAATATATCTATTAGAATAAGCACTAGATAAATAGTTTGCATTTCTAACTTGGGTAAGTAAAGAATACTCCGAAAATAATTTTCGATTATTTTTTACATCATAATAATATTCTTGTTTTTTAGAATTATTATCAGAATTACTATAGGAAAATAAAAAGCCATTTTCTAAATAATAAGCATCATTATTTAAATAGGAAATTTCGTTAATTTCTTTTTCACTTATATCAATATCTAATTCTTTAATTTCGCTACTATCTATATCATAAATTTTCATTTTATCATCAAAATATAAAACATAATTATTCCAAATATAAATAATATTAGCATTTTTATTATTAACCTCAATAGTTGCTATTACTTTGTTACAACTAGTCCTTTTCCCTTGACATGCAAATTTCAATGATCCATATTCATTACCATAAATATTTAAAACATTTTTATTAGTAGGTACTTTTTCATCTTTATTATCTCCTATATTATTACTTGTATTAAAAAATTTATCATATAATAAATAGCCTGATAACAATACTAAAATAACTATAATTATACTTAATAATATATTTTTTATTTCACTTTTTTTCATTTTCTTAACCCTTTCTATTTCAAATTTATTTTAGCATAGGAGATATAAAATTACAACAAAAAAGTTGCAAGAATTTTTATCTTACAACTATATTAACTATTTTATTTTTAATTACAATTACTTTAACTATTTCTTTACCATCAATATGTTTTTTAACATTATCGTTTTCTAAAGCTAGTTTTTGAATTTTGTTTTCAGTTGAATCAAGAGGAACAAGGATAGTACCACGAAGTTTTCCATTTACTTGAATTGCAATTGTAACTTCTTCATCAATTAATTTTTCAGGGTCATACTTAGGCCACTTAGATTCACATAAATGAGCACCTAATTTATATTGTTCATTTAATTCTTCAGTTATATGAGGAGCCATAGGGTTTAAAAGTAGCAAGAAAGTTCGATAATCTTTTTTAGTTATTTCATCTTGTTTTTCCATTTCATTTAACAAAATCATTAAACTAGAAATAGCCGTATTATATTTTAGATTATCTAAATCTTCACTTACTTTTTTGATTGTTTTATTGATTAAAACCTCTAAACTTTCAGTATAAGTTGTTTTACTATTTAATTTAGTTGCTATTCTTTCAACTCTATCAAGGAATTTTTTGCAACCATTTAAACTATTAGTATTCCAACTAACTTCTTTTTCATAATCACCAATAAACATTTCATAAACTCTTAAAGCATCAGCACCATATTCATTAACACAGTCATTTGGATTTATTACATTGCCTTTTGATTTACTCATTTTCTCGCCATTTGCACCAAGTATCATACCATGACTAGTTCGAATAGAAAATGGTTCACGATTAGGAACTAAACCTTGGTCATATAAGAAATTGTTCCAAAATCTTGCATAAAGTAAATGTCTTGTTGCATGTTCCATTCCACCATTATACCAATCAACTTTACCAAAGTATTTTAAAGCCTCTTGACTTGCAAATTCTTTGTCATTATGAGGATCCATATATCTTAGCCAGTACCATGAAGAGCCAGCCCAGTTAGGCATTGTATCGGTTTCACGTTTTGCAGGTCCTCCACATTTAGGACAAGTTGTATTTACAAATTCTGGAATTGAGGCTAGGGGACTTTCACCATTTTCAGTAGGTTCGTAGGAGGCAACATTTGGAAGTTTAACTGGTAAATCTTCATAAGGAACCGGAACCCAACCACAAGTTGGACAATTAATCATTGGAATTGGCTCACCCCAAAATCTTTGCCGAGAGAATACCCAGTCTTGAAGGCGATATTTAACAGAGGCATGGCCAATTCCTTCTGCTTCAAGATAATCAATCATTTTCTTTATAGCTTCATCTTTTTTAGTGATTCCATTTAAGAAACTTGAGTTAACCATCTCACCATCACCAGTATAAGCAGATACATTTATATCGCCACCTTTAATAACTTCAATAATTGGGATATTAAATTTGTGAGCAAACTCAAAATCACGGTCATCATGAGCAGGAACAGCCATAATAGCACCAGTTCCGTAATTCATCATTACATAATCAGATATATAAACTGGTATTTGTTCTTTAGTAACTGGATTAATAGCATAAAAGCCTAATATTTTAACTCCCGTTTTATCTTTATTAAGCTCGGTTCTTTCCATTTCGCTTTTATGACTTGCAAACTCTTGATAAGCTTTAATTTCATCCATATTTAAAATTCTATCTTCTAAATGCTTTAAAATTGGATGCTCAGGAGCTATAACCATAAAAGTAACTCCAAATATAGTATCAGGACGAGTAGTATAAACTTTTAATTTTTCATCAGAATGA
The DNA here is from genome assembly GCA_947630585.1 of uncultured Bacilli bacterium. Lineage (GTDB taxonomy): Bacteria > Bacillota_I > Bacilli_A > RF39 > UBA660 > RUG591. Next base: position 2,702 of record CANRIE010000053.1, read on the forward strand.
TCAACTAAGAAATCAATTTCAGCTCCTGTTGATTTTCCAATCCAGTTAATTTGAGCAAGTTTAGTTTTTTCTTGAAACTCGGTTTCAGCAAGTCCATCAAGTAATTTTTCAGCATATTGCTTCATACCAAGCATCCATTGTTCTTTTTCTTTATGAACAATTGGACCACCACATCTTTCACAACAGCCACCTTCAACTTCTTCATTAGCAAGTCCAATCTTGCAATTTGGACACCAATTAATTGTTTTTTTATCTTTGTAAGCAAGTCCTGCTTCATAAAATTTTAAGAATTGCCACTGAGTCCATTTGTAATATTCAGGGTCTGTTGTTGCAAATTCTCTACTCCAATCAAATGATAATCCTAAACTTTCAAGTTGTCCTTTAAAAGTTTTAATGTTTTCTTTTACAGCTATACTTGGATGAACATGATTTTTTATAGCATACTCTTCAGCTGGTAATCCAAAAGCATCCCATCCCATTGGAAATAAAACGTTATATCCTTCCATCCGTTTTTTTCTTGCAACGGCATCAAGCGATGCATAACTCCTAACGTGTCCAACATGAAGACCTGCTCCACTTGGATAAGGGAATTCTACTAAAACATAGTATTTTCCCTTTGTACTATTATTCTTTGCTTCAAAAGTATGATTTTCTTTCCAATACTTTTGCCATTTTTTTTCAATTTTTTTTGTTTCCATTTTTTATCAATCCTTTCTTTACATAATATTTTCCAATAAAACTATAAGTTATTATAATAAGCGGTATAAATAAAACTGCTCCCATGATAATCGCTAAGTAAACATTATCTATAAAGTGCATTACAAATGTTCCAGCAAAAGCTATATCAAAGGCACTTACTAAAGCTATTTTATTCATAATGCTTTTATAATTTATTTTATCCATATCAAGCCTATATTTTTTAATTAATAAAAGTAGTTCAACCGGAACTTTCTTTTTATTTAACTTTTTCTTTAATATTTGAAAAAAGAAATAACCTAAATAAATAACTATAAATATTCCAATAAACCAATATAAATCATTTATCTTAACCACCACCTTAAAATAAAAGAATGATACCAAAAGGAGTGCAAGAGCACGGTACCATCCTTAATTTTTCTTAATTATCTTAACGCGATTAACGAATTATCCTCTAAAGACAAGTTCATAAATACTCTTTTATTAGTTTCCACCAACCACTAACTCTCTTGAAAAAGAATAGATATTACTACTTCTTTTAATAATTTATACACATATTTAATCACATTTATTAGTTTTTTTCAAGCATTTTTTTAATTTTTCAATTATAGCAATAGATAAACTATTATAATTATTTAATTACAAGCAGTTTTCTTTTACTTAGTTTTAGGATTTTTAATTATTTCTTCTACTTCCGGAATAGTTAGACCTGTGTATTTACTTATTTTTTCAATAGGTTCACTATTATCATTCATAATAATAATCATTTCACGTTTATTTTGCTCAATTCCCTGTGAAATTCCTTTTTCAAAAATTTCCTTTTCAATTCCTTTTCTAGTTTTTTCTTCTTCGACTTCATAATCAAGGTATTTTCTAACTAAATTTGAATCTTCCTTCATTCTTAGTAGCACCTCCATAATTTCACTCTTAATATTTTCACTTATCTTTACTTTATCAAGACATTCTTTAAATTCTTTTTCTTTATTGGTAAAAAGAAGTGCTGAAAGTAATAATAAATCATATTGATAAGAGTCCAAACATTCCTTTGATATGGCATCATTGTACCATAACTCATGACATTTGGCAATATTAATATTCAAAATTCTTCTTTTTGTTGTTAATATCTTTCCTTCACTATTTCGGTACATATACTCATCAAATATTTTCTCGACACCATTTACATAAAAATTATTAAAGTTAACTAATATCGTTGCTGGAATATCTTT
>CANRIE010000054.1 GCA_947630585.1 uncultured Bacilli bacterium
AGAGAAGAAGCTTATGAACAAGGAAAAAGAGTTGCAATTAAGGGAATGATTGTAGTCTTTAATAAGAATAATATTCCTCTTGAAGTTATTGCTAAAGCTGCTAATTTAAGTGTTGATGAAGTAAAAGATGTTATTAATGAATATAATATTATTAGTAATATTAAACAATAGAAAACTATTGTTTTTTTTGATTATTTATTATATAATATACTAAGTTTTTGGAGTGATAGTATGAATAATTTAAATAAAGAGGAATTATATAAAAATATGTTACCTTTATTAATAGAAATAAATAATAAATATTTATTTTTATTAATTAATAGTCGTGAGTTAGAAAATATATTTAAAGATTATATTTATAAGAAAACTTTAGAATATAAAGAAAGTGATAAAGAATATAATAATTATATAAAAGGGGTAATAGAAATTGAATATATTTCGATTATTAAAGAAAGATTTAAGGAAGATAATATTAGTTTTATAAATAATTATTTAGATTATAGTTTAAATAATAAAGAAGATATTCATGAAATAATTAGTTCTTTAAGAAAAGTAGATGATTTATTTAATTTATTAAAGTTATATGATAATTTTGATTTAATATGTAATATTATTAAAAATAATAATAGTATTAATAAATTATTAGAAATAATAGTTAATATGATTAAGAATGAGAAAAAATATAATTATTATGAAGATAAGAAATTAAAATCATTGATAGAAATATATTGTTTAGTTATGGGAATTGATTTAGAAGAAATAGATAATGAAATTGATAATGGAAGCTATGATATAGATGATTTCTTTCATGATGGATATTTAGATATGGATTTAGTATATGAAAGAGAAATAAGGAAAGATAGATTATTAACTCATGAAGAAGTAGTAGCACTTGTTAAAAGAATAAAAGAAGGAGATAAAGAAGCTATTAATATATTAGTTAATAGAAATTTAAGATTAGTTAGGAAGATTGCTAGTAAATATAAAAGAAATGGAATTGATTTAGAAGATTTAATTCAAGAAGGAAATTTAGGACTTTATAAAGCAGCAACTAGGTTTGATGAAGAGTTAGGATGTAAATTTTCAACATATGCAACTTGGTGGATTGAACAAGGAATTAGAAGAGCAATTGAAAATGATTCAAGAACAATTAGAATTCCAACACATACCGAAAAAGAAAGACGAAGATACCATAATTTAAAAGAAAAATTATCAGATAAATTAGGATATGAAGCTAGTTGCTATGAAATGATGGATGAATATGGAATGAGTTTTGACTATGTTAATTTAATGGAGAGAATATCAAGACCATTAGTAGAACTTGATAGAGAAATTAAATTAGGAGATGAAGATTCATTAATCGACTTAATTCCCGATCCAAAAGAAAGAGCTGATGCTAGTTTAGATATATTTGAGGATATATTAGAAGGAGCTAAATTAACGGAAAAAGAAAAAGAAGTTTTAAGAAGACGTTATAAATATCATGAAACGGGAAAAGAAGTAGGTAAAAGAATCAATGTTTCAAGACAAAGAGTTGAACAAATAGAAAAAAGTGCTTTTACTAAATTAAGAGAAACTCCTGGAAAAAGAGAAGATTTGCTAGTTTATGCAGAAGAATATGGAGTTAGAAATAATCATATAGTTGGTAATAGAAAAGATATTAGTATTAGTAAAATAGCTATTGAGATTTCAAATATATTAACAAAAGATAGTAATTTAGTTATATTATTAAAAAGATTAGGTGTTGGAAAAGTTGGAAGTTTATATTTTGTTTTAAAATATGGATTTAAAATGATACCTAAGATGATGTATAAATATAACTGTGTAAGTAGAGAAATGTGTTCTATAAGTGAAAAAAAACTTAGTTTAATTAATGATGATGATTTAAATTATTATATAGAGAATCCAAGTGTTATAATTAATGAATTAGGAATTACAGAGTTATATTTAGAATATAAAAATGTAATTAATAATATCTATCTAAAAAGTAATTTTTTAGAAAGAATAAGAATTAAAGTTGATTATTATATGACTTTTAATGAATCAAGATTTGTTTATATATTAAAAGAATCAAAGTTTGAAAGTTATATGATCGTTTTATTAATACTTAGAGTAGTATATGATTTAGGAAATAAAGAATTAAAAGAGATTGGATTTAATTTAATTAAAAAAAGAGAAGTAGAAAGTTATTTTTATATTCAAAATTCAAAATATAAAGATGAAATAATAAATTATTTAAATAATAAAGATTTAATTAAGAATGAGTTGGGGTTAGAAGAAAATGCTAAACAACTTATTAAAAGAACTTGAAAGATAGTTCTTTTTGTGATAATATTTGGAGTGTGATAAAATGGGGAATATTATAAGTGATACTTTAATTGATTTAATTAAGATTATACCGTTTTTATATGTTGCTTTTTTGATTATGGAATATTTAGAACATAAAGTTAAGAAAAATAGTAATATATTAAAAAATAAGAAAGTAGGGCCTTTAATAGGAAGTTTATTAGGAGTAATACCTCAGTGTGGATTTTCGGTTTTAGGAACGAATTTATTTGCTAGTGGAGTTATTACAATAGGAACATTGATTGCAATTTATTTATCAACTAGTGATGAGATGTTAATGATATTATTAACAGGAGGAGTTAAAGCTAAAACAATTATTTTAGTATTAGTAGTTAAAGTAATCGTTGCAATTATTGGTGGGTATTTAATTGACTTTTTATATAAGAAGAAAAAACGTGAAGATTATTCGATTTGCAGAGATGATGATTGTGGTTGTAGTCATGAACATAATATCTTTATATCAAGTTTAATTCATACTTTAAAAATAAGTTTCTTTATTTTAATAACAACGTTTATTTTAAATATATTAATTTATTATTTAGGAGAAGATGTGATTGCAAGGGTTTTACATGCTAATATCTTAGGAATATTCATTGCATCATTAGTTGGATTAATACCTAATTGTTGTAGTAGTGTTATAATAACAGAACTTTATATTAAAGGAGTTATTACAACGGGGATGTTAATTGGAGGATTATTAACAGGAGCAGGAGTTGGATTACTTTTACTATTTAAAGTTAATAAAGAAAAACGTGAAAATATGTTTATAATTGGAAGTTTATATATAATTGGGGTTATAGTTGGATTAATAATTGATTTATTACATATTGCTTTTTAATGCGAAAAGCAGTTGCATTAATGCGTTAAATATGTTATTATGTTAATAGATTAAAGGTAGGTGACTCTCATGAGTAAAATATTAAATGTATCAAGAAAATATGTTAGCAATATGATAACCATGGGGGGGGCGTATCAAAAAATCATCTAAGTAAAAATAATAAAATAACTATAAATACGACATGAAAGTATAGTTTTACAACTATACTCTTATGTCGTTTTTTGTGTTTAAAAAGGAGGAGAAAAAAATGAATAGTTATGAGAGAAAAAGAAGAATTTGTAAAATGATTGTCTTAGTACTTGGAATATTAAGTATAAATAATATAATTCTAACAATTAGAAATTATAGTTATGCTTATTTTGAAAAGAACGTTAAAACAGGAGTTAAATTAAAAATAACTACTTTAGATGAAATGCCAAGTAAATCAGCAACTGATTATTTAAAGAAAAAAGTAATAAGTAATGTAACAGATACATGTGATGTTTTTACAGAAAAAGGAGGATTAGTAGCCATAAATACTGACGGAACTCTATATCAAGAAGGACAGGAAATAAGAGAATATAGATATGTAGGACCAGATGCAGATAATTATATCTATTTCAATTGTGAAGATAATAAAGAACCAAATGCGAGTGCTTGTGAAATATGGAGAATCTTAGGAATATTTAAAGATGAAGAAGGACAAGATCATATAAAGATAGTAAGAAATGAAACTTTAAGTGGTACCAGAACATGGGATAGTAGTAATAATGATTGGGTAAATTCTGATTTAAAAGATTATTTAAATACAACTTATTATAATTCATTAACAACAAGTGCCAAAGATATGATAGTAGAAACAAAATATTACCTAGGAAATTATAAATTTGATGATACAACATTAGGTCTTTACACTCATGAAAGAGGGGATACACCATGTAGTGGAAGTTGTAGTGTAGGAGATATATGGAAAGGAAATCATACAACATGGAATGGCAATATAACATTAATGTATCCAAGTGATTATGGATATACAGCAAATAGTTGTAATTGGACAAAAGCAACAAGTTCTAGTAGTACAATGAGATCAAGCTGGCTTTATCAAACAGCAAATCATAGTGATTGGGAATGGCTTTTGTCGCCATCATCTAGCAACTCGAACATTGTTGCATACTGGTACAGTGACGGCCGTGTGAACAACTGCTATGTTACTAACCACATCGGCGTACGTCCTTGTCTTAATCTAAAATCCCAAGTAAGAATTGTTGACGGAGATGGTTCAGAATTAAAACCTTTTGTTCTAAACTTAGGATAATGATGATAATTAGATAGTGTATAATCTAGTGTGTAAATTAAAAAAATAACATACTAGATTTTTTAATTGTTAAAATGGAGGTAAA
>CANRIE010000055.1 GCA_947630585.1 uncultured Bacilli bacterium
AAACTATCAATTTTTATCCCACTACTTTTTTTACTTAATTCTTTCAATTTTTGAATACTTTTCTTCCTAATATATTTATTGCTTTTTCTCATGAAATCCATAAATTCTTCATCGCTCTTTATGTTTATGTCTTCTGGTGTTAGTTGATTTTCATAGATTGGTTTTATCGAAACCGAATCAATTGCAAACACATGTTCAATCTCTGGAAAATACTTATCATTCCATGCATGTATTTTATTTTTTACTCTATTTATATCTTTTTGAATATCACAATAAATTGAATATCCTGAATAAATATCTTGAAACAATTCATCCCGCTCAATAGCTTTAACGTATTTGCCTTCTGCTGTTAATCTTGCTATTAGCAGAGCATCTTCAGGATCACTTTTTACTGGAGTTTGATCATATACTCCTTTTTCTTGCTTTACTGTTTGAGTTGGCATAAGTACTGTTTCTACTCCTGAGTCTCTGAAATATTTATCAATATTTAACCAGTAATGGCCTGTTGGTTCAAAAGATATAATTACATCATCTTTACCTGCATCATGCATAGCTGCTGTTATTTGGCATCCAATTATATCAAGATCTTCAGTTCTATTAAACCATACCTTGTGATACACCTCCCTATTTCTAAAATCACAAAATCTAGCACAACAATTTGTTTTTCCTATATCGATTCCACAAATTAATGTTTTCTCAGTGATTCTTTCAATTTTTTCTTCTACTCTCATAATTTTTTCCTCCCAGTATAATTCTATCAAATTTTGTAGAATTAAACTATACTTTTATTATAAGAGTCTTTCTACATACAAAAGTAGTATAATTGTATGTAGAAAGGGCAAAAAAATATGAGTAATAAAGAAAAAATTATTGAAATGTTAAAAGAGAATAATGGAATTATTACTTCTAAAGAGGTAAAGAAAAATAAAATTAATAAAACATATTTATCAGAACTTGTTAATGAAGGCTTATTAACTAGAGTTAAAAGAGGTTTATATGTTGCTAATGATAGTTGGGGAGATGAATATTATAATTTAACTTATAATACAAAAGCAATATATTCCTATGAGACAGCTCTTTATTTTTTAGGATTATGTGAATCTGTGCCAATAAAATATAATTTAACAGTTCCAAGAGGATATAATGCTAGTTTGAATAACAATGATAAAGTTATTTTACATTTTGTTAAAAAAGAAATATTTGAAATTGGAAAAGAATTAATAAGAAGTCCCCAAGGACAATATATTAATTGTTATAATGCAGAAAGAACAATATGTGATTTATTAAAAGATAAAGAACAACAGGATATTGAAACATTAAAATATGCTATTAAAGAATATTTGAGTGATAAAAATAATAGAGATTTACCTAAACTTATGGAATATGCCAAAGAACTTGGAGTTTTAGAAAAGTTACATAATTATTTAGAGGTGTTAATGTGATAAATGCACAAGTTGCTTAATAGTTATAAAATTTAAAAAATTTATTTTGGTTTATTATACAAAAAAACTTGAAAAATATTGTCATTATTGCTACAATTATATTAAGAAATATAAAAATTTTGTATTTTGAAAGGAGAAATTTTTATGATGACTGAAGAAGAATTTATTGAATCTCAAAAAGAATGTGCAGGTATGCTTGGAATGTCTTTGGCTGAATATCAAGAATATTGTGCAAACATAAAAGTTCCAACTGCTTTAGAAGAAAAAGATTCCGATAATGAAGATATGACCTTAGAATTATTAAAAGATTTAGGGCTAAGTGAAAATAGTTTAAAAAGAAAGACTGCTTAATTAAAGAATGTCCGTTCTACATACAAAAATGCTGATATTGTATGTAGAACGGACAAACTATTTAATAACTATAAATTAAAAAAATTAATTTACATGACTTAAAACACTTGATAATACTATGTTTCTATGATACTATTTTAATATAAGAGTAGTAAGAGGTTAAGATGGAAGTAAATGATAATTTAATTAAAGAAATAGTTTTAAAATATAATAAGTTTTTAAATAAAGATATTTATATTTCTAAAAGAGACTATGATAATTTTCTTGAAGAATTAAGAATAAATGAATACTTAAATACTTTAAAAGATTCGAAGTATTATAAATATATTGAATTAATTAGTAATGCTGGTTATAAATATTTAGAAAATCATAATAATAAATTTGTTGATTATGAAATAAGTAAATATAAAGATTATTTTGATAATATGTTCATGGATATAGATAAAAATATTAAACTTGATTATGAACAAAGAAAAGCAATTGTAGCAGATGAAGATTATTCCTTAATAGTAGCTGGAGCTGGAAGTGGTAAGACAACAACTATGGCAGCTAAAACCAAATATTTAATTGAAAAGAAAGGAATAAATCCTAGTAAAATTTTGTTATTATCATTTACGAATAAAGCCTGTATGGAATTAGATTATAGAATAAATGAAGAATTTAATTTAGGAGTAGAAGTTTTAACATTTCATAAATTAGGAATGCAATTTATAAGACAAATATTTGATAAACCAGTTAAAATTTGTAGTTCAGGTACAATGGCTTTAATTCTAGATAAATATATAAGAACAAAAGTATTTCCTGATAAAAAGAAATTTGAAACAATGACAAGGCTATTTAAAGAATACCTTACTTTTCCAAAAGAAGCAATTAAATATCCTACTTTTGAAGAATTTTATGAAGCAAGTTGTAATCTTACTTATGAAAAAAATAAAAGCAATTTAAAAGAGTATAATAACAATGCTATCAAAAAAAGATTAAAAAATAATATTACAATTAAAGGAGAACAATTAAAATCCAAAGGCGAAGTAGAAATTGCTAACTTTTTAACTATCAATAATATTAAATATGAATATGAAAAAACATATCCTAATTTTGTCAGTAATAAACATTCTTATATTCCAGATTTTACAATTTATAATGGAGAATTAGAATACTTTATAGAATATTATGGCCTTGCAACCCAAGAAGATAATGGAACTATTTCTTTATCTTCAATAAATGAATATAATAGAATAATTAAAAAGAAAAGAGAATTACATCAACAATATAAAACTGATTTAATAGAATTATATAATGACTATCGGGATTATAATGTTAATTATTTAACTGTTTTAAAAGATGAATTAACTAAAAGAAATATTCCATTAAAAAAAATAACTGATGAAGAAATATTTAGAATACTTTATTATTCTAATCAAAGAAGACATTACTTTAAATTTAGTAATTTAGTTTCTTTATTTATATCTAATTTTAAAAATAAAGGTTATTTAGATAAAGATTTTATTACATTAGAAAATAAAGTTGATGATGATTTATTAAAAGAACAATTAGAATTTATAAGAGAAATATATAATTATTACGAATATTCTATTCATAGTAAATACATAATTGATTTTAATGATATGATTAACTATGCTTATTATGGAATTTCAAAAGTTAAAAATAAAAATACATTAAGATATGAATATATAATTGTTGATGAATATCAAGATATATCAGTAATTAGATATCAATTATTAAAAGAACTTGCTAATATTTATAAATCAAAGATAGTAGCAGTTGGAGATGATTGGCAAGCAATATTTGCATTTTCAGGCTCGGATATTAATATGTTTACAAATTTCTATAATTTAATGGGATATGCTGATATATTAAGAATTACGAATACTTATAGAAATAGTCAAGAATTAATAGATATATCAGGTAAATTTATTTTAAAAAATACTAAACAATTAGAAAAACAATTACATTCTAATAAACACTTAGAAAATCCTGTTGAATTAGTTAGTTATGAAAATGACAAAGTAATTAAGTTAAAACAAATATTAGATAAATTACAAAAAGAAAATAAAGATTATAAAATATTATTATTAGGAAGATTTAAAGATGATATAGATGAAGTATTAAATGATTCGGAATTTAGAAGAGGAATTGATGATGAGATAATTTATAAAAATTTACATTTAGTTTATTTAACTGTTCATTCCTCTAAAGGTTTAGGTTTTGACCAAGTAATATTACTTAATGGAATAGATGGAGTAAAAGGATTTCCAGCTAAAATTATGGATACTCCTTTAATTAAAATATTAATGCCTATTAATAATGAATTAATAGAATATCCTGAGGAAAGAAGACTTTTCTATGTTGCTCTTACTAGGACCAAAAATAAAGTTTATATTTTAATTCCTAAAAAAAGATTAAATAGATCAGAATTTGTAAGAGAGATAGAAAATTTTGATAATGTTTGGGAAATTAATTAAAGAAAAAGTATATTTTTCTAAAATTAACCAATAATAAAATTGGGTGATTAAATGAAAACAACTGGAATGGTAAGAAGAGTTGATAGTTTAGGAAGAATAGTTATTCCTAAA
>CANRIE010000056.1 GCA_947630585.1 uncultured Bacilli bacterium
TTAGATTTTTCATTTTAAAAGACCTCCTTTACCTAACTATGTTTTTTGCTTTGACACAGTTAAGTAAAAAAGGTCATAGTTTTTAATTAATATCAAGTAATTTGAACATTTATTTTTATAAATTGACATTAGAGTGTAAACTTATTTAATTAAAAAGGTAAATAGTTTCATAATAAAATCGGCTATAAAAGTTTCATAAAGAGATGATATTAATAAAACTCCAAATGATAAACCTAAAACTATTAAATATTTTTTCATAAAATCTTGATAATTAGTAGATTTTCTTAAAAATAAAGATCTAAATAATTTAATTGATAAGTTAATTCCATAAAAAGACATTAGTATATAAACAATTATATTTAATATTTGATTTGGAAATAGATAAAATATTGCTAAGGGAATACCTCGAAAGCCATAAATAGCTATGATGATACCAACTGAAAAACCTAAGACCATACTTTTAAAATATAAAATAAAAGGATTTAAAATAATTCCTATGATTGATAAACCAAAGATAAATAATAATACTAAATACAAGGAATTAACACTAATAGAATTAATAAAATTGCTTAAGTAATTAATATCAGTATTATTTTTTAAATTTAAAAAGTAGTCTTTAATAACACTACTTACTTCTTTAAAATCCGAGTAACTTAAGATGTTTGAGAATATAATTCCTGATATAAACCCTAGTATAACTATTGTTATTAAAAACATATACTTGTACTTATATTTCTTAAATTCCATCTGCAACTTTTTTGCTTTATTCATCTTATCACCACTTAATAATACTCACCTTAATTAAAAAAAAGTACAATAATTTGCACTTTTTAGAATAATCTTAAGATATCATTAAATGTTACATAGATTAGTAAAGCAAGTAATAAGAAGAAACCTATGTTATGAATTAAATTCTCAGTTTCAGCTTTAACCGGACTTCCTTTAATTTTTTCTATAATTAGGAATAAGATTCGTCCTCCATCAAAGGCTGGAAGAGGAAGGAGATTCATAATTCCAACATTAATACTTAATAAAGCAGTTAAAGCAAGAACACTATAGAAGCCGGCTGCTCTTGTTTGGTCAACAGCTGAATATATGCCAACCGGACCTGATAATTGACTTAGACTTACTCCCCCTATAAATAATTCTTTTAAGGTAATAAAGATTTGTCTTGCAATTGCATAGAATTTTGTAAATGCATAACTTAGAGACCTTGTAAATCCTCGTTTCAATTGATTATTAAATTGGATTCCAAAACTATATCCGGCTTTTTCCATTTCTTTACCACTTAAAGGGGTTACTTTATATTCATATTTTTTATTATCTCTTAAGATTGTGAACTTAGTTTCTTTTGAACCTGCAATTGTTAAATATAGTTGTACATCATCTAGGGTTTTCGTTGTTTTATCATTTATTTTTAATATTTTGTCGTTATCTTGTAGTCCTGCAAGCGCAACTGGTGAATCTTCAATTACAACCGGGATATTTGTAGATAAGGTTGGGCTTCCATAGATTAAAGCACTTATAAATAAGATTAATAAACCTAAAATGAAGTTATTACCTGCTCCAAAGAACATTACTAAAAATCTTTGCCAAACAGGTTTTCCTTGTAAAAGATTTTCTTTTTTAATCTTTTTATCTTCATCTCCGCCTTCTCCGGCTAAGGAACAAAATCCTCCAATTGGAATTGCTCGAACTGAATAAATAGTTTCACTTACTTTTTTCTTTTCTTTAATTTTCTTTTCTCTTATTTTTTTACTACTCCAAATAACTGGTCCCATTCCAATTGCAAATTCATAGACATGAATTTTAAACATTTTGGCAAATATAAAGTGACCAAATTCATGGACTAAAACAATAATTCCTAAAATAAATATAAAATAAATAATTGATACAATCATAATTCCTCCTCTTAAAATAAACTAAATATAATTGTATAAGTTAAACTTATAAAAATAATACTATCGAATCTATCAAATATCCCCCCATGCCCTGGTATTAAATTACTAAAATCTTTAATGCCTTCGCACCTTTTAATACTTGATTTTACTAAATCTCCAAGTTGACCTATTATACTTAAAAAAATGGTTAAAATAATTAATAAAAATATATTACGGTAATCTTTAATAACAAATATATAGAAAATACTTGCAATTAAACTTCCTATTATGCTTCCTCCAACTGATCCTTCAATAGTTTTATTAGGTGATATTAAAGGGGCAAGTTTATGTTTTCCAAATTTACTTCCTATAAAGTAGGCAAATGTATCCGTCATCGTTGCAACTAAAATTAAGTATAACAAAGGGTATAATCCTAGTTCTCTAATTTTAATAATATTTCCTAAAGCAAAACCAATAAAGTAAGTAATACCTATCAAATAAAAAGCATCATGATGATTATATTTCTTTTGATTATTAATAAATACTAACATGAGCAGTAAAACTAAAGGAACAAATATTAATAACCGAAAGTCAAAATCAGCTATAAAATTAAAGGAATTTCCTTTTAAATAAGCATAGATTATTAATAAACCTGTCAAAATAAACGTTGCTATTTTAGGTCTTATATCTAACTTAGGTTTTAATTTTAATAGTTCATATATAATCATACAGCCAAGTATTAAGGATAAAATCATAAATGGAAGACGTCCTATTATTAAAAGGGGTACTAATATTATTATCATAACAATAGCACTTATTATTCTCTTTTTCATACAACCTCCAATAGTATCCATAAATAAATTATATCACCAAATGAAAAAATATCAAGAAAAAACGCCATAATTATCTTAACTTGACACTTAAATCATTATTTAATATTTCATTTAATTCTTCATAACATAATATTTCATCTAATATATTTTCGTCATAACCATTTACTATAAATTTATTATCATTATATGCGATTAATATTTCTTTATTATCTATTTTAATTACTTTAGAGTATTTAATAAGTAAATTATTTAAATATTCAAGATGCCAACTTATATTATTATCTTGATAAATTAAATTAAGGTAATTATTTTGAAACTCTCTAAATACATCTTTAAGTTTTAAAATAGTATCTTTAAAATCTTTACAATTTTTTATATTGAGAAATTCATAATCAAATATTTCAATGATATCTTCATATTTAAAAACATCTATTTCTCCTTTTATTATTAATATTACATTATTATATTTCTTCTGATATATTTTATATTCCATCAAATCACCATTTAATTTTATGATTAATTAATTTAAGATATTAAAAAAAGAGTATTTCTACTCTTCAACATAAACACTTGCAATTGTTTTTGAACCTTTATGTTCATATTTTAATTTTCCTGAAACGGTTGTATATAAGGTATCATCGCTTCCTCTTTTTACATTAAGTCCAGGATGAACTTTAGTTCCTCTTTGTCTATAAATGATTGAACCAGCAGTGATGAATTCACCATCAGCAGCTTTAGCTCCAAGTCTACGACCAGCAGAATCTCTACCATTTGTAGATGAACCTTGTCCTTTTTTGTGAGCAAACAATTGAATATTTAATTCTAACTTCATCATCTTTAAACACCTTCCTTTATTCGAATATTTTTTGGATACTTTGAACTTAATTTTTCTAATAATTCAAACATATTAGATATTAATTTTAAAGTTATCTCATCATTTTTTAAGATTTCAATTTCTAAGCCATTTTTTAACATTTTATATTCTAAGGCATTACTATCAAATTCTAAGATTCCATTTATAGTTGTTGTTACAATACTACTAACACTACTACAAACAATATCTCGCCCAAAATCATCATATAAAGAATGACCAGTTATCAAAATCTTCTTGCCTTCTCTTTTAACAAGAATCATATTTTAACCAATTTTTTTAATTTCAACTTTAGTGTATGGTTGTCTGTGTCCTTGTTTCTTTCTTGTTGAAGTTGTGTTAGGCTTATACTTAAAGATTTTAATTTTAGAACCTTTTCCATGTTTTACGACAACACCTTCGACAGTTGCACCTTTAATAGTTGGTGTACCTACTTTTTTATCAAGCATTAATACATCAGAGAAAACGACCTTTTCGCCTTCTTTAGCATCTAACTTTTCAACGTAGATAACACTACCTTCTTCAACACAGTATTGTTTACCACCAGTTTTAATTACTGCTTTCATATTTCCTCCTTTTAAACTAGACTCGCTTTTAAGGTACCAAATGGATTTAAAACCTTTTCAATGCGGTTTGAGCATAGAGGCATCAAACATTAAAGATTTTACCATATAATTCCTTATAAGTCAAATAAATATTGCATTTTGGGTGTAAATTTTTTTTGTAGGTAAATGATGTTTTGTGGTATACTTAAATTATATTAAAGGTAGTGTGATTTAA
>CANRIE010000057.1 GCA_947630585.1 uncultured Bacilli bacterium
CATTCTTTACTTATTCTAAAACTGGTGAAAATCAATTATTAACAACAGGTACAATTTTCTTTCAATTTACAGATGGAAATCAAATTAACTTGGTAGATCAATTTCCAACACCTGATGCTACAGGTGCTACATGGACTAATGATGGTTTAGCAAATTCAGTTTTGGATTTTACAGTAGTAGGACATGATAGTTCAGGAAAGGGAATCGATTATACAATTACAGCAGTTCAAGGAGATGCCCCAGATAAGGATACATTAAAGGAAGAGTTTGAGAGAACTCTATTAAAAGATGATGAAGTGAAACTTTATATTAAACAAACATCAACTGAAGGTGGAGTAGGAGCAGGCAAACCATTTGTTGCAGAATTTGGTGATGGTGGTAGTTCAACTTACAAACATGTATCTGAAGGTTTGACTAATTATGCAGAAGCATCGGTAGCTGATCCTAATGCTGCCATTCATGCTGGAGTAGTACTTGGAACAGGGCATATAACTGCAACTAGTAACACAGCTCAACAAACTGATAAATATGAAGTTAGAATGTGGATAGCAAGTGATTGTAAGATTGGTGATGCTTTAACTGATGATTATTCATCTGCAGAATTTGCAAAGAAATATTATGCTATCAAGATTAAAATTGATGCTAAAACAGCAACAGAATAAGATTATAATTAAAATATAGACTTAGCAATTAAGTCTTTTTTCTTTACAGTAAATTGTAAAAAAATAATTGAAATTTTAGAAAAAAATATTGTCAAAATAACTTAATAATGATATTATTATTAACATAAGGAGGATATATAAAATGAACAATAATAATTCATCAAAACAAGTTTTATTATCAATAGTTGGAATTGCAATATTAGTAATTGCAGTAGTAGGAGTATCATTTGCATTCTTTACTTATTCAAAAACTGGTGAGAATCAATTATTAACAACAGGTACAATTTTCTTTCAATTTACAGATGGAGATTCTATTAAGTTAGTTAACCAATTCCCACTTCCTGATGAAGAGGGTGCAGGGCTTAAATCTGCTGACCATTCAGATGATGGCGACTCATTTAAGGCTGTAGAAGGCTCAGTTATGACTTTCCAAGTAGTAGGGCATGATAGTTCAGGAAAAGGAATTGATTATGAAATTAAAGCTGTTCCTGGAGATGCACCTGGTCAAGAAACTATTAAAGGAGTAAATGATGGACAACCATTTACAAGAACTCCATTAAATGATGATGAAGTAAAAATTTATTTAAAACAAGTTTCATCAGAAAATTATGGAACAACTCAAAAGAAAGCTAACATAATTTATGGTGATGGAACGACTAATGGTGAAGGAGCAAAAACTTATAAGAAAGTATCTGAATTATCTGATAATAGTGCATTAAAATCCGGAGTATTACTTGGAACAGGACATATAACTTCAACAAGTAAAACTGCTCAACAAACAGATAAGTATGAACTTAGAATGTGGATTTCTGATGATGTAATTGTTGAAGATCAAGAAGACCTTCATAAGCATTATACAACTGCAGAATTTGCAAAGAAGTATTATTCAATCAAAATTAAAATTGATGCTTATACACCTGAATAAAATATTTGACTTAGTAGTAATTATTAAGTCTTTTTTTTGAACAGATTTAGGTTGTATAAAAAAATGTCAAAAATTTACAAAAAATGATTGATTTTTTTTGAAAAATATTATATGATGTATACAGAACATGGAGTTCAAAAGGAGGAATTACATATGAAAATCACATCTGTCGATGTCAGAAGATTTGAAAAGGAAGGCTCTCGTATGAAGGGACGTGCAACAGTTCAATTAGATGATTGCTTTGTTGTTCGTGATATTCGTATTATTGATGGCGACAATGGACTATTTATTGCTATGCCTAGCAAAAAAGTTCCAGGTGGTCATAGAGACATTGCTCACCCAATCAATCGTGAGACTAGAAAAATGTTTGAAGATGCTATTTTAGAAGCATACGAAAAAGCAGAAGTTGAAGAACCTACAAGTTCCGAAGAGGAATAGACTTGTAGGTCTTTTTTTTATTCTCTTTGCATAGATTTAATTGGAGGATTATATGGAAAGAGATAGAGAGATTCATAATTTTAATCATGTTTTTAATTTAGTAGAAAGAAAGAATGTTAGTTTAAGTGGTGTCAAGAAAATTGATAGTTTTGATAGTGAAGAGTTTTTAATTGAAACAGTTATGGGTTATGTAGTCTTAAAAGGAGAAGGTTTAGAATTAATTAAATTAGATACTCATGATGGTGTAGTAACTATAAAGGGATTAGTTAATAGTTTTGCTTATATTGAAGAAGGTAATAAGAAAAATAAAGAAAATTCTGTTATAAGTAGGTTATTTAAATGAGTTTAATTATTCAAATTCAAACAATCTTTTATACTTTTTTATTTGGTTTATACTTTGCTCTTATGTTTAATTTATTATATAGAGTATTATTTAGTAAAAGTTTAATTTTAAATATTATTAGTAATTTTTTATTTGTTATTATAAATAGTATTTTATATTTTTATATATTATTTAAAGTTAATAGTGGAAGAATTCATATTTATTTGTTATTTATCTTTTTAATTAGTTTCTTTTTATATAATCTTTTGTTTAAAAAAATTAGGTGGGTTAGGGAAAATAGTGTAAACTAGTGTTAAGTTTACAAGTTATGGTTTAACTTTGCTTGAAAAATGTCCTATTTTTTGATATTATTAATATAGAATAGGAAGTGATAAAGTGAAACATAAGAAAAAAGTTCGAAAAAAAGCTAAGAGAATTGTAACACTTGGTTTATCGGCTATTGTTATTATTGTGGTTACTTGTATTGCTTTATTTAGTGTTTTTAAAGAAATAATTGAGAAATATCAAGAAAAAAGTGAACTTGAAAATCAGTTAGTATCTCTTCAAGAGAAAGAAGTAGAGTTAGAAAATGATGTTAATAAATTAAAGGATCCTGAATATTTAGCAAGATATGCAAGAGAAAAATATTTTTATTCTAAAGATGGAGAATATATTTTAAGAATCCCTGAAGATGATGAGGAAAAAAATAATTAAAAAAATATACTAAAAATGTGATAAAATATGGTATCATATAAGTGGCATTTTAAAAAAGGTGAAGAAACTTCACCTTTTTATGTGTCTAAAACCCTTATAAAATAAGGCTGAAAAAAAATTCATAAAAATTTGTAAAAATTCATTTTTTTCGTGTATATTATATATGAGGGGTATAGTCTTTTATAAAAAATAGTGATACAAAAATATAATAAAAAAGTATTTACAAACACTAAATTATGTGATAGTATTAACTCATGGAGTAAATAAGAAAGGAGAAATGTATGGGCGAGAGTAAAGAGTTTGATTCTTATTCAGATGATGTAATGCTTTTAACATCAACCTTATATGCTGATGTAATGAAAGAGTTTAAGGATTGTATTAGACAGGAAGTAATGGCTTCTGATGTAAGAATAAATGTACAAGATTTAGATTTTGATGGAAATTCAATTGAAGAACTAGTTAATAATTACTTAAAATGTGAAGAAGAACTAGAGTTACTTGCAAGTAAATAATTAACAAAAATGTTAATTACATTTGGAAAATTGAAAATTTTCCGTGTATATTATATATGAGAGGTAGAATGTCTTTTAGATAAATTATATTTACTACTACCAACCAAATTTAATTTAGTTATTGAGTCAATCTACCTCTTTAATTTATTTATTTCTATATTATATAATGAGGGGTACTATAGTCTTTTTATTAGATAATATATTTACTACCAATTAATATATAACTTATTCGCTGAAGGTCAGAGTACCTCTCATTATGTAATATAGTTTTGCAGTGTAATTTATAATAATAGGAGGATGATAGTAATGAATGATATTGCATTAATAGATGATGTTAGAATAGAAAATTTAATTTATGAAGTAAGAGGAAAACAAGTAATGTTAGATGCTGATTTAGCTAAACTTTATGATGTTGAAACAAAAAGAATTAATGAAGCAGTAAAAAATAATCCTTCAAAATTTCCTGAAAGGTTTTCTTGGTTATTAGATGAAGAAGAATGGAAAATTTTGCAGTCGAAAAATTCTATCTTAAAAATTGAGAGCAATGGCAGAGGTTCGCATCGAAAATATTTACCTCGTGTATTTACCGAACAGGGAGTATGGATGTTATCTACTATATTAAAGTCAAATATAGCAACAAGAGTTAATATTGCAAAAAATACAGAAGATATAAAAATTTTAAAGGAATCGTTTAATAAGTTTGATGAAAAAAGAAATGAATCAGTAATATTCTTTGAAG
>CANRIE010000058.1 GCA_947630585.1 uncultured Bacilli bacterium
ATATATGTAACTACTGATATTATGAAAAAAAGGAATGCACTTCAAACAATTGAAAACAAAATAATTGATACTATAACGCCTATAACTTACTCTGATGAAGATATATTCAACTGGTTAAATAACATTGAAAATAATAATATATAATGTGAACTAAATTAAAATTGAAATTAATAAAAGACTAGATTTTATAAGGTTTCTAGTCTTTTTAGTTAACATTAGTAAAAAGTTCACATTATTAGAATAATGTGAAAGTTCACATTATTCTAATAATAGAGCTGAAAGTGATTTAAGATTTGCAAAGATTAGGCAAAAAATTGGAAAATTTAGAAGCATTGAGGGAGCTACTAACTTTGCAGTCATAAGAAGTTTCTCATCAACATGTTCTAAAAATAAAAAAAGTTTAAATAGTTTAGTGAATGACATATTCAATAAGTTAGCTCTTGCATAAAAAATAGATAGAAGTCCTACTTCTACCTAATTTTTATCGTGTTCTATCTGAACAGTAACCGAAAAAATAAAAAAAAATCAAAAATAAGTAGTCAAAATAATAAAAATGTGTTATTATTAATAATAGGTTGGTGAGTGTAATGATAAAATTTTTTTGGATGCCAATGGAGATATGGTATTATGTAATAATACCAATAATAGGAATATTAATAGCCTATTTCTTATTTTGGTTATTATATAGAAATAAAAAGGGGAGTTATTATTATAACTATGTAGTAGATTATGTATATAGTACACTGGGAATAGTATTTTGTTCATTATTGTTTTGTTTGTTACTAGGATACAGTATAGCAACAATAGAAATAATAACAAGTGCTAAATTAATAAGTACATATTTAATATTAGTAATAGTATTAATAATATTACCAGTAGTACCCGCGTGTTTCTTAGTATATGTAATAAAAGTATATTTAAGAAATTTAAAAAGAAAAGAAATATTAGATAGAGATTTAGAAAACAAAGATAATTTTACATTTGGAAAAGATAAGAATGAAATACCAGATAATAAGTTACCAGAAGATAAAGTATTTATAGAAAGTGAATATGATTTAAAAAAGAAAAATTAAATATATTAGAAAGGGTAAGAATATGAAAGAACCAAAACTAATAAAAAATAGTAATAATAATAAATTACCATTTATTTATATAATGGCTTTAGTATTAACAATATTTATAGGATCTAGTTATGCCTTATTATCAAGTAATCATGTCTTAACAAAAGATAATAGTGAAGAAGCAATAGTATTTAAAACGGGAGATTTAAATTTAGAACTTACTAAAGATGGTAATTTAGAATTAGGTGAAGAATATCCTAAAAGTGATGATGAAGGAAAAGATAATACTGCAATTAAATTAACATTTACAAATACAGGAACTATAGATATATGTAGATATGAGGTAAAATTAGTAAGTGACAGTGAATCTACCCTAGATTCAAAATATTTAAAATATATAATAAGTGAAGATGATGAAACTAAGTACTCAGAGCCTAAGAATTTAGATGATACTAATATCATATATACAGGTGGTAAATTAAAAGTAGGAGAATCTAAAACAATTTATATAAAGGCATGGATAGATGAATTAGCAGGAGATGAAGGATTAAGTAAAACTTATTCAGGTTCATTTGAAGCTGATTTATATCAAGGTGGATGTACAGAAGAAGCTGCTGGTTCAAGTGGTTTAGATGTAGTTAAAGAGACAGTGGTAGCCTATGCAGATGCAAATAAAAGTGACTTTAATGGTGGTTTAGTAGCCATAAATGAAAACGGAACTTTATATGATGAAAGCGCGGGAAATCAAACAATAAGAGAATACAGATATACAGGATTAAACGTTAATAATTATATCTATTATAATTGTATAGATGATGCAGAACAAAATGCAGATAATTGTGAAGTATGGAGAATAATTGGAATATTTAAAGATGAAGATGGAAACGAACATTTAAAAATAGTTAATAATAAAGTTTTAACAAGAGATATGTTCCCAGCAACATTTGTTGCAAATGGAACAACCTATAATATTCAATATTCAACAAGTTCAGATTATGCATATTGGAACAAAAAGACAAGCGGAACCAACAATAACGATTGGGCAACCGGAGGACTACAATACTGGTTAAATGCCGGAAGTGATAAAACAACCAAATCAGCAAGTGACGGATATATGAGTTACTTAAGTCAAAATGCTAAAGACTTGATAGCAGAAACAAAATATTATCTAGGAACAGTAACATATTATGATGACCCGGTAGACAATGATGCAGATGGAGACGTATATGGAATATGGGATACGCCAATAGAAGCATATAAATATGAAAGAGCGGTAAGTGGATGTACTGATGGAAAAGGACCAAGTGCAAATAGTAGTAAAAGTGCAGTAGAAGGAAATAGTAGTTGCAGAGTATGGGCAAATAATAGCGCAACTTGGACAGGAAATATATCTTTATTATATCCAAGCGATTATGGGTATTCGGCAAATATTAGTTATTGGAGTACAAAACTAGCATATAATTCATTTAATAAAGGAGCTCAAAATACAAGTTGGTTACAAAAAGGAGCAAACCATGGAAGTTACGAATGGCTTTTGTCGCCCTCCTCTGACGGCTCGAGCCGTGTTGCTTACTGGGGCGGCGGCGGCAGTGTGTACGACGGCTACGTTGCTGGCAACTTCGGCGTGCGCGCAAGTCTTAATCTGAAATCCCAAGCAATAATCTTCGACGGAGAAGGGACTTCTGAAGAGCCCTACAAGGTAAAACTGGGCAACTAAGTCTCCTTGCGGGGCTAGAACCGCAGGAGACAGGGGATTGAGTCATAAAAGTTGCTAATTAAAACAAAAAAGTAAGATACTGCAATTGAGTTTTCTCGCCGTAAGGCGAGCGCAACTATTTTTGAAATAAAGGATGTGTGTATTATGGAATATTATATGATGAAATTCCTCGCCGCAAGGCGAGGAAAGATTGTATATTGATATTGAAAAAGAAAAAAAATAGATAAAATAATGGAAGGAATTGTTAAATAATATGAATGTTGTAAAGATTAGGAAAAGTGGTACTTTTTATAACGTATTTGATGATGATTGTTATATTTTAAATTCATTACTAGGATACCAAATAAAGAATTCCAAAGTAGGTTTTCCTTCATCTGCTCTTAGTAAGGTAATTAATATATTAGAAGAAAATAAAATTAATTATGAAATTGTAAACGAAGATAAAACTATGAATTTTAAGAATTTAAATAAATACGAAAAAGTATTAAAAATAGCCAAGGAAAAATATGCAAGAAATACTTATTATTCAAATATTATGGAGAGATTAGAAAAAGCTAGTCCTAATAAGTTAGATGAAATATTATTAACTATAGAGAGAATGCTTGATGAATGATGAAAAGTTTGTAATTATAAAGTATATAAAAGAATTTATTATGATGTTAGATGATTATACTATACTTTTTCCAAGAAGATATTTTGAACTTAGAAATGCATTGGTTATGAATAGTAATAAATTATTAGAAAGAGTTTATGATGCTAATTATGCTAATATAGATGATAGAAGGCCCATTCAACTAGATTGTTTAAAGATGGTTAATTTAATTGATTTTAATATAGAACATGCTTTTGAAAGAAAGATATTAAGTGAAAAACAAACAGTTAAATTAAGTAAAAAATTAGAAAATATTAATAAGATGTTATATAAGTGGATTCAAAATGGATAATATTAAAGTTAGAGATTTATTAGATATTTATAATTTAGAAATTAGAAAAAATACTAAAAATAAAAGAAGATTATATGTATTTGAAAGAAATAAAATGCAAAATATAAGTGATGTATATATTAAGTTATGTTTAAATAGTTATTATCCATCTGAATATAATATTTTTATAATTAGAGAACCTAAGTATAGAATAGTTATGTCTTTAAAAATAAAAGATAAAATTGTTAATCATTATTTAGCAAGACATGTTTTAATTCCAAAATTAGATAAATATTTAGATATGAGAATTATTGCAACAAGAGAAGGATATGGTACTGATTATGGAATTAAGTTAATTAGAAAGTATATTGAAGAAAATAAAAAGTATGGTAACTTTTATGTATTAAAAATAGATATAAGAAAATATTTTTATAATATAGACCACGATGTATTAAAGAATTTACTTAGAGACAAATTAGATGCTAATGAATTTATATTGATAAGTAGAATAATTGATAGTACAGATAGTGATTATGTAAATAAATGTATTGATATGAAAGTTTCAAGTATGGTTGA
>CANRIE010000059.1 GCA_947630585.1 uncultured Bacilli bacterium
TTCCCCATTAAATTTAATGTAACATTTTCACTAATTATTCATTTCAAAAAATGTAACATTTTTACTAATTATTCACAGATTTAGGTGAAAAAATCCTAAAAAAGTATTGATTTTTAAGGATAAACATGATATTATCATACTGCTATATTTTAGAAATATAGTTTTTGGTGGGAGGCAAATGTCTTAATTTATTAAGCGGACAAAGTAAGCCATTTGGACCACTCGCGAAAATCAAAAATGAAAGGATGTGTTTTTCGTGGCAAAAGAGATTGTTAAAAAAATTACATTACAAATCCCTGCTGGTCGTGCAACACCTGCTCCACCAGTTGGAACAGTTTTAGGTCCTGCAGGAATTAATTTACAAGATTTTTGTACGAAGTATAATGATGCAACTAAAGATAAAATGGGTGATATTGCACCAGTTGTAATTACTATTTATGATGATAGAAGTTTTGACTTTGTTGTTAAGACTCCACCTACTCCATCTTTAATTAAGAAGTATGCGAAAGTACAAAAAGGTTCTGTTAAAGGAAGTAAAGAAATAGTTGGATCTTTAACAGAAGAGCAAGTTAAAGAAATTGCTACAATTAAATTACCAGATTTAAATGCTAATAGCCTAGAAGCTGCAATTAAAACAGTTAAAGGAACAGCACTTAATATGGGAATTGAAATTAAATAAAAATCATATAGGGTAACCTATGTGGAAGGATTAAAAGTCCGCTAAAACCACAAGGAGGTAAAAATGAAAAGAGGAAAAAGATATAACGAAGCTTTAACAAAAGTTGAAAAAGGAAAGTTATATACCAAAGAAGATGCTATCAAGTTAGTTAAAGAAACATCTAATGCTAAATTTGATGCAACAATTGAAGTTGCTATGTATTTAAATCTTGATACAAAGAAAGCTGATCAACAATTAAGAGGAGCTGTTGTGTTACCTCATGGAACTGGTAAAACTAAAAAAGTTTTAGTTATTGCTAAGGGTGATGCTGCAAAAGCTGCTAAAGAAGCTGGAGTTGACTTTGTTGGAGATATGGATATGATTGAAAAAATCGAAAAAGAAAATTGGTTCGGTTTTGATACTCTTATTGCAACTCCAGATACAATGCCACTTCTAGGTAAATTAGGTCGGGTTTTAGGACCAAAAGGTTTAATGCCAAACCCTAAAACTGGAACTGTTACAACTGATGTTGCTAAAGCAATTAACGATGTTAAATCAGGTCGTGTTGAATACAGAACTGATAGCTTTGGAAACATTCATGGTATTATAGGTAAAGCAAGTTTTAAAGAAGAAGACTTACTTGATAACTTAAATACATTTGTTGGAACAATTCTAAAACTAAAACCAGCAACTGTTAAAGGGGATTATGTTAAAAACATTAGTATATCTGGAACAATGGGTCCTGGAATAAAAATTAACATTAATTCATTTGACAAATAAAAATAATATGTTATAATAATGTAAGTTTATTGATGTGGTGCCAAAGACAGTAGGTTGTTAGTAAATCCTACCGAGGACTATAAATATATTCGTATTTAAAGTCCTTATAAAGGACTTTTTGCATAACATTTAATAAATTTAATAGAAGGAGGACAAATATGGCAAATCCTAAGATATTAGAACAAAAGCAACAAGTAATTGATGAGATTAAACAAAAAGTATCTGATGCGTCTAGTGTTGTTTTATTCGATTATCGTGGTCTAACTGATGAAGAAATCAAAGAATTACGTCATAAACTAAGAGATGTTGAAAGTACATACAAAGTTTATAAGAATACTTTGGTTGCAAGAGCTATGCATGACTTAAATATATCAATTGATGAACATTTAGAAGGTCCAACTGCTCTAGCCTTCAGTAAAGACCAAATAGCTCCAATTAAAGTTCTTGCTGATTTTATGAAAACTCATAAAGTTGTAGACTTAAAAGTTGGATTAATCGATAATGAAGTAACTGATAAAGCTACTTTAGAAAAACTAGCAACTATTCCATCAAGAGACGGATTACTTACAATGCTTGCTGGTGGTATGTTAGCAATACCAAAAGATTTAGCAATCTGTTTAGATTTATATGCTAAAAAATTAGAAGAAAATAATTAATAAGGAGGAAATTAAAATGGCAAAATTAACAAGAGATGAATTTATTAGTGCTTTAAAAGAAATGAATCTTTTAGAAATTAAAGATTTAGTTGATGCAATGAAGGAGGAATTTGGTGTTGATCCATCAAGCGTAGCTGTTGCTGCTCCAGTAGCTGCTACTACAGATACAGCAAATGATGGACCATCTACAGTAACTGTTACACTAGTTAACGCTGGTGCTGCAAAAGTTAATGTAATCAAAGTTATCAAAGAAATCACTGGACTTGGATTAAAAGAGTCTAAAGATATCGCTGATAATGGTGGTGCTGTTAAAGAAAATATTCCAGTTGACGAAGCTAATGAAATTAAAGCTAAATTAGAAGAAGCTGGAGCCGAAGTAGAAGTTAAATAATAAATTCAAAGATTCTAGAAAGAAATGGTATTTACTAATGCCATTTTTTTTGTTATAATTATATTGTCAAAATAAGAAAAGGAGATTTAAATATGACGTTATTAGATACCATATTTTGGTTTTTAAGAAAAGGAATGGATATTGCCATTGTTTGGGTAATGTTTTATTATATATTAAAGAATTTTAAAAATAATGTTAGAATGTCACTTTTAATAAAAGGCGTTTTAATGATTGTTGTTATTAAGTTTATAAGTGATATAGCTAAGTTAACAACAGTTGGGTGGATTTTAGAATATGTAATTGAATGGGGACCACTAGCTTTAATAATTATTTTTCAACCAGAGATTCGGGGTGCTTTAGAGCAGCTTGGAAGAAGTCAATTATTAGGTCGACATAAAACATTAACGGTTGATGAAAGAGAAAAAATGGTTTATGAAATAGTTCAAGCCGTTGACTATTGTAGAAAAGCAAGAATTGGAGCTTTGATTGTGATTGAAAGAGATGTAAGTTTATCAGATTATATTGATAAAGCTAAAGGATTATATGCAGATTTAACTAATGAATTATTAGTATCAATCTTTTTCCCTAACAACCCTCTTCATGATGGAGCGGTAATTATTCAAGGAAATAGAATCAGTTGTGCTGGAGCAGTATTTCCAACTAGCAACAATATAAAACTTAATAAACGACTTGGAACAAGACATCGAGCAGCTTTAGGAATTGCCGAAGAAACTGATGCTATAAGTATTGTAGTATCAGAAGAAACTGGAAGAATATCAATTGCTGTAAAAGGTGAATTATTCTATAACTTATCTTTAGATGATGCTAGAATGATGTTAATTGATGAATTAAGACCTAAGTCAATTGATGAAGCCCAAGTTGATGCTGACGAGGAGGAGGAAATTTATGAAGAAAATAATTAAAAAGTTTTGTCTTCTCTTAGGAAAAGTATTTAAACTAATTGATAAAATAATAATTACTCCTATTATGAAATTGTTTTTAAAAGTATCAGACTTATTTAAAGATTTTAATAAAGGGGTTGAAGTATTATTTGCAAGTAAAAAGTTCTTGATAGTCTTATCGCTTATACTAGCCTTTGTTGCTTTCTTTGCAATCGAAGCTCAATCAAGTTCTTTATCAAATTCAGCGGAAGTTTTATATAACCAGCCCGTTAAAGCTTTATATAACGAGGAAGCTTATGTAATAGAAGGGTTACCTAAGGCTGTTGATGTTATTTTAATAGGTCAAAAAAGTAATATTTACTTAGCAAAACAATTATCAGGAAGTGATGAAATAACAGTTGACTTACGAGAATTATCGGTTGGAACGCATAAAGTAAAATTAAAATCCCGGGAACAAGTTCAATCAGTTGAATATAAACTAGACCCATCTACTGTAACAGTAGTTGTATATGATAAAGTAAGTGAAACAAGAGAAGTAACAGCTGAAATATTAAATCGTTCTAAAATTAATAGTAAAAAAGATATAAGTGATGTAACACTAGCCAAATCAGAAGTTACAATTAAAGGTTCAGAACAAACTTTAGGTAAAGTTGCTTATGTAAAAGCCTTAATTGATTTAAGTAAATTACCAGAAGATCCACCAGTTGGAGAGACAAAACTAACAGATAACAAACTAATTGCTTATGATAGCAAAGGTGAAATAATCGATGTTGAAATATTACCAACAACCATTGAAGCGACTGTAAATGTTACCTCAACAAGTAAAGTTGTACCAATTAAAGTTGTGCCAGATGGTAATCTTGCAGTTGGTTATGC
>CANRIE010000060.1 GCA_947630585.1 uncultured Bacilli bacterium
TCTCCTCGATGGGCATTAGCAGTATACTTTGTATAATAATCATTAATTTTATCAACAACTCTTTTAGGTTTAAAGGTCGTTGCTCCATTATCAAAATAAATTAAATCCGGACTATTTTTAAACATCAAAAAATCTTCACGATTCATTGTCTCACCTCCATCTATTTAATTTCACAATTTATTATCTCCGTAAATTGATCTTTAACATCATTTTCCATTCCTTTTAGTAAGCTTGCTTTAATTAATATAGCTTCAATCATTTCTCTTTTTATTCCCCGAGACTCTAAATAATAAATATCTTCATCTTTAATTTTTCCAATATAAGCGGAATGATTAGCCATAACATCATAATTATCAACAATCATATTAGGAATTATTTTGGAGTCTCCATCATTTATATTAATAATATTACTATTTTCTGATAAGGAAGCACCCTTACTTTCTTTATTAATTATACCATCAATTATAAAATAAAATTTTTCTTGTCCCAAATTAACTCCATTAGCAAAATACTCTGATATGCTGTTCTCTCCTAAATGATTAATTTTAATATTATTTACACTATCAGTATAACTTAAAATACTATTAACGAATCTTAATTTAGCATTTTTACCTAAATTAATATTACTTGATATACTAGTATTAATTCCTAAACTATTTATAGTTAAGATTCCATTCTCTTTAATTTCACTTTGAATTGTAACTTTATTTTTAATAGTTTCTAAATAGACTATTCCTTTTCTATTTTCTAATACTTTTATATTTAATTCTAAGTTATCTATATTATTTACAAGATAATAAGTAGTATCTTCTTTTATTACTAATTCATAATGATTAGTATCTATATATATTTTATTCACAATTAGTATCCTCTTTTATATCAAATGACTGATTATATCCATTTTTTTCAATTAATTTTGCTAAACTAAAGTCACCACTTTTTATAACTGAACCATCTTTAACCATATGAACAAACTTAGGATTAATGTAATCAAGTATTCTTGTATAATGAGTTATTATTAAAATACTAGTATCAGGATTTTCTTTTAAATATTGATTTATTGCATCTGTAACAATTTTTAAACTATCAACATCAAGACCACTGTCTAATTCATCAAGAATAATAAATTTTGGTTTTAACATTAAAGCCCAAAGAATTTCATTTTTCTTTCTTTCGCCTCCTGAAAATCCAAGATTAAAATCTCGATGAAGATTTTTTTTATCCATTTCAAGTTTTGAAGCTGAACTTTCTAATTCTTTTACAAATTCATATAATGATTTTTTATTTTCAAAGTTTGCATCAACACTAGCTTTAATAACTTCTCGCATAGTAACGCCTTCTATACTAATTGGATTTTGATAAACTAAGAAAATTCCTAATCTACTTCTTTCATCTATTTTTAATTTTAAAATTGATTCTTTGTTTACTAAAATATCACCATTTATAATGTTGTAGTCAGGGTATCCCATAATAACTTTGGATAAGGTTGATTTTCCTGCTCCATTAGGTCCCATAATAGCATGAATTTCACCCTTATTTATTTGTAAATTAAAATTATTTAAAATTATTTTATCATTAACTTTAACTGTTAAATCTTTTAATTCTATATCCATATATATCCCCCTTAAAAAGGTAATTTCATATTTCCATTCATAACACTTTTAACCATTTTTTTATAGTTTTCAAATTGTTCTAATAAGCGATTTACTTCCATAACACTAACGCCAGACCCTTTAGCAATTCTTGTTTTTCTGCTCGCTTTAATGATACTTGGATTTTTTCTTTCTTCTTTGGTCATTGAAAGAATTATAGCTTCAATTCTTCCTATTTGTTTAGGATCTATTTGAACTTTATTAAGTCCCATTTTACTAGCTCCTGGTATTAATTTTAATAAGTTTTCAAGAGGACCCATTTTTCTAATTTGTTTCATTTGACTTAGGAAATCTTCTAAATCATATTTTCCTTTTTGCATTTTTTTAAGAGAGTTCTCGGCTTCTTCTTCATCAATTACTTCACTTGCTTTTTCAACTAAGGACACAATATCTCCCATACCTAAAATTCTTCCAGACATTCTTTTTGGATCAAATAATTCTAATCCATCCATTTTTTCACTTGTACCCATGAATTTAATTGGAACATTAGTTAGGTGTCTTACCGATAATGCAACTCCACCTCTTGTATCTCCATCAAGTTTGGTTAAAATAACTCCCGTTAGAGAAACTCCTTCATTGAAACCTGTAATAACATTAATAGCATCTTGTCCCATCATTGCATCAATTACTAACATAATTTCTTGTGGGTTAACAGCCTCTTTGATATTTGCAAGTTCATCCATTAAAGTATCATCGATATGAAGACGTCCTGCGGTATCAATTAATACATAATCATACCCGTTTTCCTTAGCATAGTTAATTGCTTCTTTTGAGGTTTCAACAGGGTTATTTAAGCCTTTTTCAAAGACAGGAATATCTAATTCTTTTCCTATTTGCTTTAATTGATCAATTGCTGCTGGTCTATAAACATCACAGGCAACAAACATTGGTTTCTTATGATATTTTTTTCTAAGTAAATTTCCAAGTTTTCCAATTGTTGTAGTTTTACCACTTCCTTGAAGTCCAACTAGCATTAAGATTGCAGGATTACCATTTGTATTTAGTTCACTGCTTTCGCCACCTAATAACTCTGTTAATTCATCACTTACTATTTTAACAAAGACTTCACCTGGCTTTAAACTACTTTGAACTTCTTCTCCTAAAGCTTTTTCCTTAACTTTATTCGTAAATTCTTTGACAACTTTATAATTAACATCAGCTTCAAGTAAAGCAATTCTTACTTCTTTAACCATATCACTGATGTTATCTTCAGTAATTTTTCCATAACCTCTTGCTTTATGTAAAACTTTCTGTAATCTATCTCCTAAACTTTCAAACATAAAATGCCCTCCTTTATAAACATTACTATTATATCACCAAATCTTAAAAATTCCTAATAAAAAATGAATAAAAAGAGAACTTTTATTCTCATTTCTATTCACTTATTATTTTTAATCTATTTCTATACCATAAATACACTTATCATATAAAAATTTAATTATTTTTTCTTCATTTCCTGTTG
The DNA here is from genome assembly GCA_947630585.1 of uncultured Bacilli bacterium. GTDB lineage: Bacteria > Bacillota_I > Bacilli_A > RF39 > UBA660 > RUG591. The sequence goes on from CANRIE010000060.1 coordinate 3,115, forward strand.
TATAGTAATCACTTAATGTTTTATTAAACTCTAATATATTATCTTCTTTAATCGTAATAATTCCACAACCATTTTAATTCATAATTTCATTAGCAATATCATACTAGTTCGTTTATTTTCATCCCAAAACAATTGAGAACGCATACCATATAACATCATTTTAATTGCTCTTAAAGTAGGAGATTTTATTTGCATAATTTTTGATAATTCGTTGTTAACTTCCTCTTTAATCGGAATTTTAGGAATATAATTAGTTCCAGATATTCCAACTTTACCATCACTCAACACTCCCCATTTTAATGATTCATCCTTGAAACAAAAGAATTAATATAACAAATATAATCTAAATCTAGTTTAGTATCTAAATTATTTAATACATACTTCCACGCATCTCTTAAATTTAAAATGCAAGTTATATCATCAAGTTTTACACTTAAGAGATTTACACCTTCTAAAATTGCTCCAGTTTCAGGAAACGTTACATTAAGCCCTTCTAATTTAGCACTATTGTAAATAATTTTAACTAAGTTTTTATTAACTAAAGAAATATTTTCATCTCTTGTTAAACTATATTTATCAATAATAATCAACTCCACTTACATTATATCACCAAAAGTTAAATTTTTCGCTAAAAATAATAACTAGAAAAATTAGAAAAATATTCTTTTAATGCCAAAAATAGCACCTGACTTCTCATTTGAAGTTTTGGTGCTAAAACCACGTTCCTAGTACATAATGACACCTCATCATCTTTGCTATTATTACTATTGTTTTTATTAGAGTTACTTATTATTGATAGTACCTTTATAATGAATTAAATCTACTATATTTCTAGTTGGTGCTATTATGCACGAGATAGACATGTCTTGGAGATAGCACCTAACAAGCTCAATTAGGATGCATCTCTTTTTTATTTTATGGTATTTTTATTCAAATATACCTTAAAACCTTCTTTAAAAGAATTGCAAATATTATACAATTATTTTATTAAATTGTCAAGAAACTTTAAAAATATGTTTTATATTTGCGTTACAGTTCAGTCAAGGACACTAGAAAATAAGTAAGGAGCACTTACTTTTTTTCATGCTATAATGGTTTGATTATT
>CANRIE010000061.1 GCA_947630585.1 uncultured Bacilli bacterium
TTATTTTATATATTTCCTTATAAAACAAGGAAAATAAGGCAAAAGTTGGGATAAAAAAATAGTTGGTATAATAGTTGCAGGTGATGTATTTATGAAATATACAGAAAGTAATACTGTCATTAATGCTGAATTAATGATGCCAAGAAGCGAATATGACCCTGAAACTTATTTTGAATTTACTATTGAAGGCAAGAATACTCATAATAAAGATTTATATTATGAAATCTTAATAAATCATGGAGAAGATCATGAAACAAGAAAAACAAGACTTGATGATAAATTCTTAAGATTTCGACTTGAAGAAATAGTAGGAGAAGATGTAACTCCAGTTATCGAAGAAGGAACTTATGAAGAAATAGATAATACAAAAATATGGGTTAATACAATTAAAGCCAATACTAAAACTAAGACAAGTATTAAATATAGATTATATATGTGGATAACAGATGAAGTTAATATTGGAGTCTTAGCAGATGCAGATTATTCTCAAGAAGTATGGAATAATGATGTTTTTGCAAGTATTAAAGTTAGTGTAAATGGTGATTTTGAAGAAAAGAAAGTTGAGAATACAGAACCTTTATTAGATACAATTAAAGAAGCAATTACTACCCATACAACAAGTAGTTGTATTCCAACTATAACTGATGATAATGATACTCCAGAAGACCCAAGTGATGATATAATTTATTTTAGTGGAAGTAAGACTTGTGTAAACTTTAATTATGTATGGTATTCAGGAAAACTATGGAGAATAGTAGCCATAAATCCAGATGGTTCAATGAAATTAATAACAGAAGATGCAATAACAGCAATAAATTGGGGAGCAGATACAACTTATGAAAATTCTTGGATATATCAATGGTTAAATGAAGATTTTAAGGATACATTATATAATTGCGAAAATATAATAGTGCAGAATGCTGATTGGTATGCAACTAAAGATGTAAATACAACACCAGTAAGACCATCAATCAATGATGATGGGATAGTGCGGGGAAATGTTGGATTATTAAACGCTTATGAATATTCGCAAGCCTACAAAAATGCGAATAAAAGTACAAATTATTTAAATGTGGGATATGCGTGGTGGTTAATAACATCAAAAGACGGCTCGAACGTTCGCAATGTGAAAAGTAATGGCGATTTCAACTACAATTCACCTGGTTCGATTGCGAATGGTGTTCGCCCATCCATAAATCTGAAATCAAATATCAGAATAGTTTCCGGGGGAGATGGAAGTGAGATTAGTCCATATCATATAAGCGGAGATAAAGAACCAGGAAGTAGTGGTGAATTAATAAACACAAGATTAAGTGGAGAATATGTCAAAGTAGATAATAAAATATATAGAGTAGTAGGAATAGAAAACGGAACCACAAAATTAACAAGTATCGATTATGTAAGAGATGAAGGAAAAGTAGTATTAACTAAAAATTTTGGAAGAAATGAAAACTGGACACTATCAGTTTCAAGTGGAAATGAAGATTATTGGGGACATTACTTGAACAATATATGGTTAACAAGTGAACTTAAAAAATATATAACAGAAGGAACATATTATTTGGGACAATATGGTTATCCAGGAGTAAGTTATAAAAATACAATATGCAATGAAAGTAATACAACGGAACCAACAAGTAGTTGTGAAAAAACAAGTAGTACCTGGACAGGACAAGTAGGATTACCAAGAGTAGGAGAAATGTTTTCAGCTCAATTAGGTAGTGGATCATCATCATCAAGTAATATATGGTTAATAACCCCATATATTAGTATGTATGCCCGGTTTGTTCACTCAGATGGTAACTTGTACTATGCAACGACTTCTTCGAACGCAAATACTGTTCGTCCATCCATCTATCTAAAATCAGAAGTTATAATATCAAGCGGAAGTGGTACTAAAGAAGAACCTTATGAAATTGCTTTACCAGAATAAATATTAAGAATAGATAATCTAATTATTTATTCTTTTTTACTTTTAATATAATATATTGGAGGTAAAAATATGAGTAAAAATGGTAAATTATTATTTAGAAATTATGACCCTTATATAACAAGTCCATTTGGTTATCGTATTAATCCTGTAAGTGGAGTTAGAGCCTTACATGCAGGAGTTGATTATGGTACTAATGATAAAAATATACCAACCTATGGAATTGATAATGGAGTAGTTGTAAAAACTGGTTTTCAAAAGGCTTTAGGTAATTATGTTTATGTTAATTATCCCAAATTAAATCATGGAGCTTTGTATCAACATTTAGATAGTATTAAAGTTAGTAAGGGTGAGAAAGTTACTAAAGATACTGTTATTGGAATAACTGGAGCAACTGGAGAGGTAACTGGAATTCACTTACATTTTGGATGGTTCCCTAGTAGTGATGTTAATAAAGATTGGTATTCGATAAACTTTGAAGATTATGAAAAATATGTTTTTCCAATGGAAATAGAAGTTATAGGAAAACCAGTTATAAGAGATGAAACTAAAGACCAAATTGAAGTAATTATCAATAATTTATATGCTAGAAATAATCCCAATGGAAATATATTAGGTTATATAAAAGAAGGAATTTATAATATTTTAGATAGTAAAGTTGATGGAGATTATACTTGGTATAAAATAGATGATAATTATTGGATAGCATATACTGATACTTATGCTAAACTTTATAAGAAAAAAGAAGAAGTAGAAGAAAAAGAAGAAAAAGAAGAACCAAAAGAAGATTTAGATAATAACAATAATAATGAAGATGGTAAAGAAGATAATGACAATAATCAAGAAGTTGTTAAAAAAGAAAATATCTTTATAATAATTATTAGAAAGATAATTGAATTTCTTAAGAAAATATTTAAAAATTAATTTACTTTATATATGTTTTATGATACTATATTAGTAGAAAGAGGGAATATTATGAAGCCTATTGCAATTGGAACTACTGATTTTAAAAAAATAATTGAAAGTGATAGTTTATTTATAGATAAAACTTTATTTATTAAAGAACTAATTGATAATACTTCAGATGTAATTTGCTTACCAAGACCAAGAAGATTTGGGAAAAGTTTAAATATGTCTATGTTGGATTATTATTTTAATATTGAATATAAAAATAATAAGTTATTTGAAGGACTTAAGATAATGAATGAAGGAGAAAAATACTTTAAGGAAATGAACAAATATCCAGTTGTTTCTTTAAACTTAAAAAATACTAAATATGATAATTACGAAGGTTTTATTGATAATTATAAAGAAGTAATGAAAACTTTATATGAAAAATATAATTACCTACTTAAAAGTAATAAGTTAGATGAAACTGATAAAGAAGACTTTATGAAAATTATAAGAAAGCAAGAATATATACTTTTACCAAATGCTTTAGCAAAATTAGTAAATTATTTAAGTAAATATTATGAATCACAAGTAATAGTATTACTTGATGAATATGATGCTCCTATTATAAATGGATATTTAAAGGGATATTATACAGAAATAATTGATTTTGTTAAACAAATATTTGTAACAACATTCAAAGATAATAAAAATTTGAAAAAAGGAGTAATAACTGGAATATCAAGAATAAGTAAAGAAAACTTATTTAGTGATGCTAATAACATTAATGTTTATAATATAACTGATGGAAGATTTTCAACTCATTTTGGATTTACAGAAAGTGAAGTTAAATGGGCTTTAAACGAATATAATTTAGGTGATACTTTTACTGAAGTTAGAAAATGGTATGACGGATATTTATTTTATAAAACTACTATTTATAATCCTTGGAGTATATTAAAATATTTGGATACTGAAGGGCACCCTTTAAAACCATATTGGGTTCAAACGGGTGGAATAGAATTACTTAAAAATTTAATTTATAATTTAAATAATAGACTTGAAATATTAAATAGTTTTGAAAATTTAATAACAACCAATATAATAAAAAATATCAATTTAGATGTTAATTTAGATTTAAGTAATTTAGCAGGAGATAAAGATAATATTTATACATTATTTATGTTAAGTGG
>CANRIE010000062.1 GCA_947630585.1 uncultured Bacilli bacterium
AATTCTGATCCTTCTAAAGCTAAAATGCTTTATGGTTATAGATTTGGCTCTATTGAGTTTATTTTTAAATCTCAAAAAACTAATGGTTTTTATATGGAAGAAACTAAAGTTCTTGATCTTCATGCTTTTGAAAATCTTTATTCTATTATTTGCGTTGCTAATATCTTTCTTGTCTTGGTACTGAAATTTCTAAAAATATTAATTGCTATAAAAATCTTGGTTTTAAAATTACTAAACGTAATTCTAAAACCAATAATGTTTATAGAATTAAATCTAGATTTAATTCTGGTCTTAGACTTTTTCATATTGCTTTAGCTAAAAAAAGTTATGTTCGTGTCCCGTTTACTTTCACTCTTTATCATGCTTAATTGTTACTTTTTTCTTATATTTTATACTTTTTAAGTTGATTCTATATCAACTCTTTTTCAGTGTCTTTTTTTCTTTTTTGGATTTTTAAAGTGGGGCAATTTTCTCTTGCCCCACCTGTCTAATTGCCCCAAAAACTATTGGACGCACTTTTATACCATTTTTTTTCTTTATTTTCAACGATTTCCTAAAAACTGTCAGTCAATAAGGATTAGTCTCGCTTCCATCTCCACCATCTCTACCTGCTACTATTCCGATATTTAATTTTAGATTTATGGATGGGCGAACCCCGTAATCATACGAATCGGGCACATAGTTTTGCAGATAGCCGTCGTTGTTCACGTCCCGCACGTTTGAGCTGTTATATGGCGTTATTAACCACCACCAATATCCTATATTCAAATACCCTTTTTCATATGTAAAAGGATCATCATCAGAAAACAAATTTTGAAAACTTTGAGCATATTCATAAGCATTTAATAAGCCTACATCTCCTGTTACAATTGTTCCATTACTATCTGGTCTTACTGGTGTTGAACTATCATCTGCTGTTGCATTCCAAGAGGCATCTTTGACTATTATATCTTGATAATTATAAAGTGTATCCTTAAAATCTTCATTTAACCATTGATATATCCAGGAAGTTTTATTTTCTTCTTTATATGTTGTATCTTCTCCCCAAGCTATTGCTGTTATTGCATCCTGTGTTACTAATTTAATTGTTCCATCTGAATTTATGGCCGTTATTCTCCATAGTTTTCCTGAATACCAGACATAGTTAAAGTTTACACAATCGTTTGTTCCTGAAAAATAAATTGTATCATCATCTTTTTTATCTGGTGTTCCATTATCATCAGTTATAGTTGGTCTACATGAACCTACTGTATGGGTAGTAATAGCTTCTTTAATTGTATCTAATAAAGGTACTGTATTATCAACTTTCTTTTCTTCAAAATCACCATTAACTGAAACCTTAATACTTGCGAATACTTGATTATTCCATACTTCTTGAGTGTAATCTGCATCTGCTAAGGATCCAATACTAACTTCATCTGTTATCCACATATATAATCTATATTTAATAATTGTCTTAGTTTTAGTATTGGCTTTTATTGTATTAACCCATATTTTTGTGTTATCTATTTCTTCATAAGTTCCTTCTTCGATAACTGGTGTTACTTCTTCTCCTACTATTTCTTCAAGTCGAAATCTTAAGAATTTATCATCAAGTCTTGTTTTTCTTGTTTCATGTTCTTCCCCATGATTTATTAATATTTCATAATATAAATCTTTGGAATGAGTATTCTTGCCTTCTATTGTAAATTCAAAATAAGTTTCAGGGTCATAACTACTCATTGGCATCATCATATCAGCATCAATGACAGTATTACTTTCTGTGTATTTCATAAATACATCGCCTGCAACTAAGACTTCATTTTCACTTGTATTTGCAAATATAAAATATGCGAATGCTCCACCTATTACTCCTACCATAACTAATAAAGTTATTAGTCCTACTACTAATATTTTTTTATTATTTTTCATATACACTCCTTTTAGGGTAGTCCCTTTATTCTAATTTTATTATATTATAATTCTTTGAACTTTTCAAGATTTTTTCTAACATTAAAAATACGACATAAAGAATATAGTATTACTATACTACATTTCTATGTCGTAAAATGACGAAATTTTAGAAAAATTATCTTGTGATAATTTTAGTACGCCCCCCCCATGGTTAACCTACTGTTAACATATTTTCTTGATACATTCTTAACATTTACCACGAGGTTCACATCCTTTCTACCATTAACATAATACCATGATTAATGACCTTATGCAACTACTAATTTTTCTAATTTTACAATAATTTACAATTTACAATTATTTTAAATTATTTTTTCTTTTAACTTTCTTTTTAATTCTTCTAAAGCAATTCGCCTTGCACTATTTATCTTTATTATTAGTTGCAACAATCATTCTAATCCTTTCCTAAACAACAATTCTTATATTTCTTGCCACTTCCACAAGGACATTTATCATTTCTTCCTATTTTTACTTTTTTAACTACTTGATTATTAGTAACCGGATACCCATTATTAACCCAACAGGGAATACTATCTTTATATTCATTATAAAGATTCATAATTTCACTTGCTAATTTAGAATTCACGATATGTCCATCTTCCTTTAAAGTATCAAAAAAAGATTTTTTTACTCCATCCAAATAAGATTTACAAATAATCATTCCTAATATAATATCATCTTTAATAATACTTCTTAACTTATTTTCATATTCAATCGATTTATAACAAGAATCAACATCAATCTCGCGAAACTTCTTATTACATTTAATTTTCCAAACTGATTCTAAATCTTCATAAGGAATATTCTGCATAACAAAATAATAATTATTCTTAATATAATATCTATTTTTTAAAACTAATCTATCTAACTCTTCAATCTCAATATCAACATTATGATATTCTTTTAAGAATTCTTGAAGTTTTTTCTTTTCAAGAACTCCATTCATATGTAAATAATTAGAAACTAAATAATTATTATCAATATTACTTGAATTAATTAATTCTAATACCTCATCAGGAACAATTATTCTAATAGTATCTTTATCTTCATAGAAAAACATAAACTGATATAATTTATATTTATTATAAAATGAAACTTCATTTATTGTTTTTAAATTACTATCTACTAATAAATTCATTCCTTCTTCATCTAATTTTTTAACATTTTCTAATATTTCTTCTAACTTAAATTCTTCTAAATTATTAGAACTTAATTTTTTAAGACATTCTTTAAACGTTAATTTCTTTGGTTTTTCTTTTAATAAATTCTTATCAAGATAATTACTTAATTCAATATCTTGATATGATCTTCCATTTAAATAACTTATTTTTATACAATCTAAATTATCTTTAACTATTTCTAATATCTTCTCTTTATTTTTAGTAGGTATTTTAATATCATCTAAATACTCTTTAATTATTTCTATAGAATTTTTATAAAAATAACAAACTTGATCAACAATATAATCAATAAGTTTTCCATATTTTCCTAAGTATTTTAATAATTTCCTTCCTAAATCCTTAAGATAATCAATATATTCAATTAATTCTTCTTCCTGATAAACAGCATTATTTAATTTTAATTCTTTTAAAATTTTTAATTTATTATTTATTATTAAATCAATTGCTTCCAAAGATTGTTTTTTATAAACATAATAATCTTTATAAATAACTAATTCACATTTATGAGCCATTTTTTCAATATCTTCTTTTGTAACATCAAAATGATATTCATTTATAAATACATTTTCTATAAACTTAACTTCAATAACAGCATATATTTTAAAATAAGCTTCTAAATATAATTGCATTTTTTTTAAATCTAATTCATGCTTCTTATTACTATTTAAAAACTCTTTATAAATTGTACTTAATTCAAGTGGTAAAACCGCTTGATTATTATTATATGAATACATAAATCCAAGCGTTATTAATTTTTTATTTATTATTTTAGTAACGTTATTATTATTTATCGCTATGTCCTAGTTTGCGCGTGATGGAACATAATGATAATCAGCATAAATTTCATCAAAATTCAGACCACTA
>CANRIE010000063.1 GCA_947630585.1 uncultured Bacilli bacterium
TTATCTTCATTTAAATAAACAATTGCAACTTTACATCCTTCTTTTACAAATGCTACTGAAACAGCTCTTCCAATTCCTGAATCTCCACCAGTTATAATTGCTACTTTATCTTTTAATTTACAACATCCTTTATATTCAGGGTTATCAAAAATAGGTCTTGGTTTCATTAAATATTCCATTCCTGGCTGCGTATCTTGTGATTGAGGAGGATATCTTAATTTAAACTTCGTACATTTAAGTCCATAGCCATCTTTAGTAACCCCTTTAAATCCATAATCGTCTTTGCCATTCGGCAATTTATTATAATAATATTTATAATCCAAAAAAATCACTCCTATTCTAATTTATTCTAAACTTAGAAATTCGTGACTTTTAACTATTATTTATCTAAATGAACATCAAGTTGAGGATAAGGAATTGATATTCCTTCTTTATCAAATTCTTTTTTGATTGTTTCAAGCATTTCATAAGTTGCAGGCCAATAATTCTCACTTGTAACCCACATCCGTGTTGTAAATACTAAAGCACTTTCACCATGTTCTTTTAAAGCAACTAATGTATCATGCTTATCTAATCTATATTTTGATTCTTTAATTATTTTATTTAAAATCTCTTTTACCTTATCAATATCACTTCGATAATCAACTGTAACAGGAATATCTAAAAGTCTTGTTTTAGTAGCTGTTTGATTAACTATCGTCGTATTTGCTAAAGTCCCATTTGGAATAACTACTAATTTATTATCATAAGTTTGCAAAACAGTACTAAAGATATTTATATCCTTAACAGTTCCTGCATCACTATGAGTATCAATATAATCCCCAACTTTAAATGGTTTAAACAACATAATTGTAACTCCTCCAGCAATATTAGAAAGCCCTCCTTGCAAAGCAAGTCCTAGCGCTACTCCAAAAGAACCAATCAACGAAATAATTGATGCCATTGGAATTCCAATTTCCGTTATCGCAATTAATAAAACCATCGCTTTAATAATAACATTTACAATACTACAAAGAAAAGTTTGACTACTTTTTTCTAATTTATTGAAAGCTCTCCCCTTCTTTAATTTATTCGTTATAAACTTTGCAAATTTAAAACCCACTACAATTATTAAAATTGCAACAAATAATTTTCCTCCAAAACTAATTAATCCATTAACAAGTTTATCTAACATATCTTCCATTTTTAATCCTCCTTATATTCTACTTTCAAAGTACTTTTACTGTTTCCCCGATAATTACCATTTGAATCAAAATCATCAAGTGTATCATAAGTAAATACTGTTACTTTAAATCCATCAACAACTTTTCTACTTAAGTCTGTTGACATCAACTTAATACTAGACATCACGGTATTATCATTATAATCTTTTGCTTCTAAATGCGAATGCCAACCACTTGTATTAATATCATCATATAACCAAATATATAAATAACCACTGAAAGAATATTCAAATAAATCAATTGGTTTTAAAATTGTTTCATTAAATTCTTTCCCATCTATAGTTACAAAACTAATATTATAACCAATTTTATATTTTGAAAAATCATCATAATTATTTTTTATATTATTATATATATCTTTAAAATTTCCTTTAATTTCATCTTTATCATCCATAATCATCGAGAATACTCCAATATCTTTATATGATTCTAATTTTGATTTAAATAAGTCAATTTTTTTATAAGTACTATTATTCTCTTGATAAAAAGAAACTTTTAAAGGATTTTCATCTTGATACTCTATTTCTTTTTTATCTTCTTCCTTTTCCTCATCTTTTTCTTCAACTATCTTATCTTCTTCTTTAGGATTAGATTCTAAATTTAAACTACATCCTGTAATCAATAAAATTAATAAAACTAAAACTATTCTTTTCATAACCACCATATCAATTATACAATATAATTAAAAAAATGAATATAAGAATAGCAAAATTTTATTAAAAGATTATATTATATTAGGGTGATATTATTAATTATCAAACTTATTTAAAAAAATTTGATTTAATTTTAGAAAATATGTTAAGTAAAATGTCATCTAGTAAAATAACTGGAAATATTACAAAAGATTTTATACTAGACATGATTCCTCATCATGAAGCAGCCGTTTTAATGTCTAAGAATTTACTTAAATATAATATTGATAGTAAACTTGCGTTAATAGCCAAAAATATTATTAGAGTTCAAGAAAATGGAATTAAGGAAATGAGATTAATTTATCAAACTACTAATATTCCTAATAATACTTATTTAGAAGTTTTAGATTATATCAGAAATTACAATGATATTTTAAATGAAATGGCAAGAGGTATGGAAAATAGTTTAAATATACCTAACATTAATCTTGATTTTATAAGTGAAATGATTCCTCATCACAAAGGTGCTATAAAAATGTGTAAAAATCTTTTAAACTTTAAAATTGATGAAAGACTTAAAAATCTTGCTATTTCAATTATTAACTTTCAAAGTCAAGGTGTTAAGGAATTAAAAGAAATAAGAAATTGCATTTTAAATAATTGACTATTTATTTTTGATTCCACCAAATCTTCTATCTCTACTTGAATATACTTCTAAGGCTTTATCAAAGTCTTTTTCTTTAAAATCTGGAAAATATGTATCTGGAAAATAAAATTCTGCATATGATAATTGCCAAGGTAAGAAATTACTTAATCTTTCTTCCCCACTAGTTCTAATTAAAAGATCAACATCACCTAAATCTTGATATAAGTATTTGCTAAATAGTTCTTCGGTTATCTCATCTGAGTCAATATTATCTTTAATTATTTTTTTAGTAGCATCAACTATTTCTGCTCTTCCTCCATAATTTAGACAAAAGTTAACAACTCCACCAGTATTGTTTTTGGTAGCATCACTAAGTTCTTCTTCAGCCTTAATTACGGCAGCAGGTAAGTTTTCGTGTCTCCCAGAAAAGACAACTTTAACATTTTTTTCGTTAAAGTGTTTAATCTCAGCCTTAAATTTAGAAACAAATAAATTCATTAAAAAACTTACTTCTTCTTTACTTCTCTTAAAATTTTCTGTTGAAAAAACATATAAACTTAATATCTTAGTTCCTTTAGAAAAAATATAATCACTTAAATCTCTTAAGTTTTCAAAACCTGCTAAATGACCTTCACTTCTAGTCATTCCTTTTTCTTTAGCCCATCTTCCATTGCCATCAACAATAATAGCAACATGATTAGGTATTTTTAATTCATTATTCATACTTCACCTCTTTAAATATCAAAAAAACCCGAACTATGTCCGAGTCTTGTAAACAATTTGGTGCGGGTAACAGGAATCGAACCTGCACTCCGAAGAACTAGTTCCTAAGACTAGCGCGTCTGCCAGTTCCGCCATACCCGCATAAATGTTGGTGGACCCTATAGGACTCGAACCTATGACCGATCGGTTATGAGCCGATTGCTCTAACCAACTGAGCTAAGGGTCCAATAAACATTTGCTAATTTATAATACCACACTTCCATTATTAAATCAACATTTTTTTTATCTTTTTGTTATTTTTTTATTTTTTGCACAAAAACGAAAAAAAATGTTGACATTTACAAAATATATAGTATAATTATAAATGTCTACTTTTGATGCGGATGTAGTTTAATGGTAGAACTTCAGCCTTCCAAGCTGACCACGTGGGTTCGATTCCCATCATCCGCTCCAGTGACGTTTCTGTTCGAACTTTTATAGTTTGAACTTAAATATATAATCAATCCGTTCGGGTTGA
>CANRIE010000064.1 GCA_947630585.1 uncultured Bacilli bacterium
TTGTATTTAATTAGGTACATAGTTAATTTGTACGAAATTTAAAACGCAATTTCTTATTATATAAAAAAAATACTATTTACATAAAATAGTATTTCTCTAAACATTTTATTCATTTAATAGCCATATATTTTTGATAACTTTTATTTACTAATATGTCCTTCATTATGTCCTTCATTTAGAATTTTCTCTACATCACTTAGTTGTCCTGGATCACTTAAATAAAATGACGCAGAACTACCATTTGGCAAATTAATTTCTACCTTATCTCCAACTCTTGGCATTTTTTTTGAATTTTCAGGCTGTGATTTCAATTCATCAATTTTCGCTCTTATTCTTTTCATTTCGGCCATCGCATGCATTTTATATTCATTTTGATTTTTATATTCTTGATTATCTAAATATTCTTGATTAGATGATTGACTTCTAATATCTTGCATTTTTTTATTAGCTTTTCTAATCTCTAATTGCCATTTTTTTAACTCTAAAATTTGTTGTCTAATTGCTAAAGTTGTTGCTGGATTTTTTGTATATACAACTGGTTGAGTTTTAGGAGTAGTTTTATAACTGCCACTTCCCGTCTCGACTTTTCCAGGTTGTTTTTCTGCAATTTCTTCGCCAGTTGGTTTATCTTGTTCTGAAGCGAATTCACCACTAAAATCGACTTTGTCTGGATCTTCTTTTGAAGCGAATTCACCACCAAAATCAACTTTTGGTTGATCTTGATCTCGAACTTGTCTTTTTTTATTGTCATCGCCTTTATACAATATAGATATTTGGTCCCACACAGACTTAGCTTTGCTTTTAATTTTTGGAATTCCTTCTTTTATTTTGCTTTTAAATTTCGGAAATCCTTCTTTTATTTTTTTTATTCCAACACTTAATCCCATATATCCACCGATTGTAATTCCGGCAACGGCTGGAATAGCTATCATCGCACCACTTGCAATAGTAGCGGCTAATGTTAATCCAATGCCACCAGGTATAAACGCATTTAAAGCAAATATTGTACTTCCTACCAAAATCGAACCAATTCCTAAATCTCGTAAAATTTTGTAACTTTTTCTCTCTTTTTTATCTTCACCTTGTGTTTGCGAAGCTTCTGCACCAGTTCCACTATTAATATTAGCATTACTAGAATTATTTTTTCTACCATCAGCATTGATTGCAGAATTACTTCCAGAACTATTTTCTTTCGTATCACTACCTGATGTTGAAGTACTTGGACTTCCACCTTCACTAGTTCTAACCCTTTTAGGACTATCATATTTCTTTACTTCAATACCATTATATACTACATTTCCATAATTTAAAAAGTTTTTCATAACATCATCAAAGTCAAAAAATAAATTAACTTGTTTTAAATCTTTAATTGCATTCTTAATATCATCACTATATTCATTTTCATTGATATATTTTTGAATATTGTTAGTTATTGCAATCTTTCTTTCGTCATCATCAGATAAACTTAAATATTTTTCATAATCAATATCCTCAAATCCTAACTTACTTGCTAATAACTTAAATAAAGCATTATATTTCTCTTTAATATCATTGTTTCTTGCAGTATTAGCTGTTGTTACCAATCTATAAATTTGATTAGTATTGTAGGAATTTTTAACATCATCTAATAAATAATTTCTAGAAGTTTTTCTTACATACTCATTAAATTTTTCTACTCTTTCATCAGTATCAGGCAACTTTAAAAACTCCTCAATTGATATCTTATCAAGCACATAATCCCTTATTGCTTCATTTAATAATATAGTTTTGAAACTTTTAATTATAGTTTCTTCTACTTCTCCGTAATTTTTTCCGTTATTCATAAATAACCCCACTCCTTTTTTTACGCCTTCATTATATCATACTTTACATTAAATGTCAAATTTTTATGTAAAAACAGTTCTTATAATTATAAAAACCCTTGATAAACAAGGGTAATTAACCTAATGGGATGGAATAAGGGGATCGAACCCTTGCATACCAGAGCCACAATCTGGCGTGTTAACCACTTCACCAATTCCACCAAAACAATGATATAATAGCATAAAAAAATAGGTTTGGCAAGAAAATTTTCGAAAAAAATGTTATTTTTTATTATTTTTGTTGACTTTTCAAGAAATATTAAATATAATATGGATACATATTCGATTGATGACCCAGTTTATATTAATTTTTAATGTGTTCTTTAAGTTTATAAGTAACTATGGTTATCTAGTGAAAGTATTAAAAAGAATTCCCTAGAAATTATATAAATATCAATGTTTATGAATAATATTGAAGGAGGAAAATATGTCAAGATACACAGGACCTAGTAGAAAACAAAGTCGTAGAGTTGGAGCATCTCTTCTAGAAAACGGAAAAGATATTGCAAGAAGACCTTATAAACCTGGTATGCATGGTGCTAAAAGACAAGGAAAGTTATCTGAATATGGAGAACAATTAAAAGAAAAACAAAAAGTTAAGTTCATGTATGGACTTAATGAAAGACAATTCCATAAGACTTTCGTTGAATCATCAAAAATGCAAGGTATTAATGGTGAAAACTTCTTAAAACTTCTTGAATCAAGATTAGATAATCTAGTATATCGGATGGGATTTGCTAACACAAGACGTGGTGCAAGACAACTTGTTAATCATGGCCATATTACAGTTGATGGTAAAAAAGTTGATATTCCATCATTTAGAGTTAAAGTTGGTTCAACAATTGCTCTTAAAGAAAATTCTAAAGATTTAAAATGTGTAAAAGAAGCTTTAGAAAATGTAACTTCAAGAGTTGAATACATCGACTTTGATAAGAATACTAACAGTGCTAAGTTTGTAAGATTACCTGAAAGAAGTGAACTTTCAGCCGATATAAACGAATCATTGATAGTTGAATTCTACAACAGATAAAAAGGAAACTAGTAAGCAAATTAAGTTTACTAGTTTTTTTTCTTACCCTTTATATAATCCCCCATTGATGTGCATTACTTGACCAGTTACATAAGAAGAATCAGGAGATGCTAAATAAACAAAAAGTGGTGCTATTTCATAAACTTCTCCAGCTCGTTTCATTGGTGCATCAGCACCCAAAGTTGGAATTTTTTCAGGCTCCCAACAAGCAGGTTGTAAAGCTGTCCAAAAATAACCTGGTGC
This sequence comes from uncultured Bacilli bacterium, assembly GCA_947630585.1. Classification (GTDB taxonomy): domain Bacteria; phylum Bacillota_I; class Bacilli_A; order RF39; family UBA660; genus RUG591. The sequence continues at coordinate 3,136 of CANRIE010000064.1, forward strand.
AACTGCATTAACACGAATATTTTTATCAGCAAGATTAGTTGCCAATGATCTTGTGAATCCAACAATCGCGCCCTTTGAAGTTACATAATCAATTAATTCTGGCTCACCATAAAAAGTTGTAACTGACGTGACATTTATAATTGACGCACCAGGCATCATATGCCTTAAAGCAGCTTTTGTTAAATAAAACATCGAATAAATATTGGTTTTCATTGTATAATCAAACTGTTTATCGGTAATATCAAGTAAACTTTTTTGCTGATATTGAACTCCAGCATTATTAACTAAAATATCAATCTTTCCAAAACACTTAAGAGTTGTATCAACAATTTGTTTAGAAAACTCTGGTTTCTTTAAATCTCCTCTTATTAAGATACATTCTCCTCCTAAATCTTCAAGATATTTTTTAGTTTCCATTGCATCTTTATCTTCATTTAAATAAACAATTGCAACTTTACATCCTTCTTTTACAAATGCTACTGAAACAGCTCTTCCAATTCC
>CANRIE010000065.1 GCA_947630585.1 uncultured Bacilli bacterium
GCCTTGATTATAAAAACTTATAACCATTTCACGTTGTTTTTGCTCAATTCCTTGAGAAATTCCCTGAGAAATTCCCTGAGAAATTCCCTTATCAATACCAGCGTGATAAGCAGTATAATATTCATCTTGTTTAAGTATATTACTTGCTATTCTTTCATTCATAAGTGCACCTCTATAATCCTTATCTCGTGATAAATCCTTAATTTTATCAACATAACTATCAAGTTCTTTAACGTCTTTTGTTAATTCTTTTAACTCTTTTTCATTTTTTACAGTTAATAATTTAAAGAATCTATCCTCTTTCTTGATACTATCATAACTTAATTTCTCATAAAAATCAAGGTTTATACCATAAATTTTTAAACAATATCCAGAAAAACTAGCACCACTATCATCTGGATAATTCCAATTAGTTATAACTTTACCTGGATTGGCTTCTTTTCTTCTGTCAGCTTTTGGAGGACTCCAATTTAAATTAACGAGAATTCCTCTTACAGGCTTAACATAAACTTTTTTCTTGTCTTTATTAATCTTGATATCTCTATCATAGTAAGAAGATAGTAAGTTGATTGCATAAGCAATACTCTTAATAGGATTCCCATAATAGTTATTGTTTAATTCAAGTAAAATAAATTTTCCGTTCTTTTGTTCAATAAGTAAATCAACATATTTACTTCTCTCTTCTTTCCGAACTCTAACTAATCTGGTCTCTGGAATAAATACTTTACCATGAATATCTTCTATTGAGCATCCAAGTATCTCTTTTGCAATCCATTCAATTGTAGACATATCATGAGAATTAAATAAGTCATGAAATAGTCTATCATCTTTGACTTGTAATATTTCGTTGTTTTCTAAATCCGAAGTATCGACAAAATCATTTATGTCATTTTCTTCATTCATTTTTTCTTGTAACATTATAACCTCCTTGTATTCTTGAAAAAATAAATGTTAACCGGTCAACAGAGAACACTATAACATAGATTGTAAAATATGTCAAATTTCGTAAATTGACAATTTGTAGACAAAAATCGTTCAAATCGGCAAATTGCAAGAAAAAATGGATCCAATTTGTATAATTGATCCCTAAAAAGATGGTCAAATTTTCAAATTGAGCCCATTTTTTTTATAAAAATCTAAAAAAAATTTTTTTCAGTCTCAAATCGCGATTTTCAAATTAGGGGATTAAGACGATAAATATGAAAAAGACTGTCACTTTGACAGTCCTTTTAAAGCTTCATTTAAATAATTAAAGTAATCATGTTGAATAGCTAAATTACTATATTTAATCTTATTATCAACCATTTCATTGATTTTAATTAAATCTTCAGTTGTATATTCTTTATAAGTGTAATAAGTTATATTACTAGTTGCAGCATCATAGAAGGCATATTTATTTTTCCAAGAGCCATCTGCGAATATAACAATTCCTTCATAGTCGGTTGAGAAAACATCACTTCCTGTATAGTACCTTGAATCAAAATTTAAATTAAATAAATTAGCAATAGTCGGAACGACATTAACATAAGATGTATAACTATCAATTACTCGTGGTTCTAAATCATTTGACCAAATAACAAATGGCACTCTTTCGTTTTCATATTTTTCAGTCCCGATATAAGGTAAAGCTTCTTTTAAAATATTATTAGCAAGTCCATAAGGATAATGGTCTCCATATAAAACAATAACTGTATCATCTAATTTGCCTTGATCTTCCAAGCCTTTAAGTAAAACTCCTAAGCCTTCATCTTCAATCTTAAGCTTAGACATATAACGTTTTAATTTAATATTATAATTATCATATTTTGGGTCATCAAATAGCTCTAAATATTTATCACCAAATTCACTTTTACCATAAGGTTGATGAGGAGTAACCGTTGTAAGCCAAGTCATAAAATGTTCGCCTTCTTTATATTTTTTCAAATATTCTACAACTTTTTCCATAAACTCTTTATCGCTTGCCCATTCCTCAGTCTTCGTATTATAAGTTAATTTTAAATCATCAACATCAAAGTAATTACGGCTACCCATATTAGTATGAATTTCTCGTCTAGCGTAATACCTTTCTGTATAATCATGCATTGAGAATGTACTATAGCCTTTATTATTAAATAAATTGAAGATACTCTCAGGATAAACATTATCTTTATAAGCATTAGCAGTACACTTATTATAAATAGAGTACAAACCAATCATTCCACTTAACTCATTATTACCAGTAGCACAAGAATTCCTTGGTGAATAATTATTCTTAAAATAATAACCACCACTTACTAACTTATAAAAATTAGGATACAACTCTTCATTTATAAAAATATCATTTGTTGATTCCATCATAATTACAATTAAATTCTTACCTTCAAATAACCCCGTATAACTATTTTCACCTGTATACTTATTATTAATAAAGTAATCATTTAAACTATTTAAAACTCCATTTTCTTCATTTTCAATTAAAGATAACCATTTAGAATCATCAATCTTTAAACTAGGATCTTGATTATAATGTGTTGTAACTTCAATTGTCTCAGGTTCAATTCCTAGTAATACGTTCTTAATATCTAAAAACATATACATAGTAGTTCCAAACTGTTTAATTGCAATACTAGGGTTACTAGGATTATTAAATAACTCTTTATTAGATACTGTCTGAAGTTTATTTTGAAATGCTTCAACTGAAATACTAACATCATATAAGAAAACAAAAACAATTAGAAGAAACAAAGATACTAAAAGATTTTTACCTTTAAATAAATTCTTACTAATATCTAGATTAATAACTTTCTTATTTCTTAAAACATAATAAATAATTACAATTAATAAAGGAAATAACAAAAAGTAATAATACCAATAAAAACTCTTAATAAATTCAAAAACATAACTTGCAACTGCTCCCGCTTGACTTGAAACATTAAAAGATATATAAACACCTAAAAAATTATTAAATCCAGCTTGAAGTATATTATAAATAGTTGATATAATAACAATAATTAAATTAATAGCATCAATAGTTTCATTCTTAAAAAATAATTCAATATAACTAATAACTATATTAATACAAATTAATCCCATTAAGATTCTAATACTTGAAACATCAAAGATATTTTGATGACTAACTAACTTAAATATCATTTCAATAACAAAAACAATTAAAGTTAAAAAAACAAAGTTATAAATAAATTTATTTTTGATTTTAATATCTAATTTAATTCCTTTAATATTTTTAAATAACTTTTTTAATTTCTTTTTCAATTTACCACCTTCATAATTATATATAATATCACATTTTATTTAAAAAGTAAAATTGACTTATTTATAACTTAATGTTATACTTTTAATATAGGATGGTGGTAAGATGAATGAAGCCTTAGAATTTTATAAATTAAAACCAAATTATACGAAAGATGATTTAAAAGGGGTAAGAAATAAATTTATTAAAGAAACTACTCCTAAGTTTGACAGTTGTATTTTTAAAAATTGCATTCTAAGCCTTATATCATTTTATTTTTTTTTGCATTTTTATA
>CANRIE010000066.1 GCA_947630585.1 uncultured Bacilli bacterium
TTATATAACTGATTTTCTCTTTGATATAGCAAGTTTATTTAATAAATTCTATAATAATTATCATATCTTAACAGAAAGTGATATAGATATTAAAAATAATTATTTATCTTTAATAAAACTTGTTTCTATAGTAATTTCTAATCTTTTAGAAGTTTTAGCAATAGATGAAGTTGAAGAAATGTAAAAATAAACTATAATGTGACAAATTAAGACAAATATATTTCATAAAATTAATATGTGATATTATGAAAAAACTATTTGTCTTTATTTTAATTTTTGTTATATTTTTAGCAGGTGTTGCAAAAGTCTCGTCAAGTAAAGTAAAAGAGGTTACTATAAAAGAAACTGAGATAAGAGGAATTTATATAAGTTATCTTGAATATTTAACTTATTTTCAAGGTAATGCTTTAAATATTAATAAATCATATATTAATAAAATGTTAGATAATATCTCTTCTTTAAACTTTAATACAATTTTTTTACAAGTATCACCTTTCTCGGATGCCATTTATAACTCTAAGATATTTCCTTATTCTATAACTTTAACAGGTACGGAAGGCAAGAATCCTGGAATGGATTATTTAGATTATTTTATAAGAGAAAGTAAAAAAAGAGGAATAGATGTTCATGCTTGGATTAATCCTTATCGAATAAGTACTAGTAATGATATTTCTAAAATTTCTAAGAATAATCCTGCTTATGCCCTTTTAAATACCAAGGATATTAAAGTAAGTAATGAAGGAATTTATTATAATCCAGCTAGTCCTAAAGCGATTGATCTTATTATAAAACAAGTCTATGAACTTATTTCCAATTATGATATTAAAGGGATTCACTTTGATGATTACTTTTATGTTGACCAAGAAATTGATAAAGATAACTATTTAAAATATATGGAAAATAATCCTAATATAACGCTTGCTGATTACAGATTAAATATTGTTAATACCATGATTAAAAGTGTTTATAAAGTAATTCATGACTATAATGACAATTTAATATTTAGTATTGCACCTGATGGAAATTTAGAAAATAATTATACTTATCACTTTGCAGATGTTAAAACTTGGCTTTCAAGTGATAACTATGTTGATATCATCATGCCCCAGGTTTATTACGGATTTGATAATCAATATAAACCTTTTATTGAAACTATTTCTAATTGGAATTCTTTAATCAAAAATAAAACTAAAATAATTCCCGTGTTAGCATTTTATAAAGTAGGAAGTGTTGATAATCAAGCCGGAAGTGGCAATTTAGAATGGACTCTAAATAATAATATCATTGGAAGACAAATAAACTATGTTAAAACTTTAAATAACTATCAAGGTTTTACTTTATTTAGATATGACTTTTTATTTAATGAAAACTTAAATACTTCTAAAACCAAAGATGAAATAAATAATATGAAATTATCAATGAAGCAATCTTCTAATTAATAATTATTATTTGTAAATATATGTAAATAGTATAAAAATAATTCTTGACCCCACCCATTTATTATGATATGATTTCATCATAGAGAAAGGTAGTGACCCTCATGGCAAATATTAATTATGTATCAAAAAAATATGTTAACAATATGATAACTACGGGGGGGGGTGTATCAAAATTATCACAAGATAATATTCTAAAAATTCGTCATTTTACGACATAGAGATGTAGTATAGTAATACTATATTCTTTATGCCGTATTTTTTAATGTTAGAAAAAATCTTGAAAAGTCCAAATAATTGTAATATAATCTAATTATGATACCGGGGCAGAACCCTAAAGGAGAGAAAAATGAATAGTTATGAGAGAAAAAGAAGAATTTTTAAAATAATCGTCTTAGTACTAGGAATATTAAGTATAAATAATATAATTCTAACAATTGGAAATTATAGTTATGCTTATTTTGAAAAGAATGTTAAAACAGGAGTTAAATTAAAAATAACTACTTTAGATAAGATGCCTAGTAAAGATTTAAAAGATAATGTTTTAAATAAGGCTAAAGAACAACAATCATGTAATCCAATAATAGAAGATGATAATGGAACTCCAAGTGACCCAAGTGATGATACAATTTATTTTTCAGGAGATAACGATTGTGTTAACTTTAACTATGTATGGTATTCTGGAAAACTATGGAGAATAGTAGCCATAAATCCAGATGGTTCAATGAAATTAGTAACGCAAGATGAAATAACAGCAATATTTTGGGGAGCAGATACAACATATAAAAAATCTTGGATATATCAATGGTTAAATGAAGATTTTAAGGATACACTATATAATTATGAGAATATAATCGTTCAAGATGCTTCTTGGAATGCAACAGCAGATGACAATTCAACCCCAGTAAGACCCAAAACAGATAGTACTGGAACAATAGTAACTGGAGATGTTGGATTATTAAATGCGTATGAGTATTATCAAAGTGGTAAAAATGCAAGATATTATTATAAAAGTTATTTAAATATAGGTCATTTTTTGTGGTTAATAACACCATATAGTGGCTCGTCCGTGCGGAGCGTGACCTACTCCGGCTTCCTGAGCAGCGATTCGCCTTCCTCGAACGCGTACGGGGTTCGCCCATCCATTAATCTAAAATCAAATATCGGAATAGTATCAGGCGGAGATGGAAGTGAGACAAATCCATATCGAATAAGCGGAGATAAAGAACCAGGAAATAGTGGAGAATTCGTCAATACAAGAATAAGTGGAGAGTATGTCGAAGTAGATAATAAAAAATATAGAATAGTAGGAATAGATAAAGATGAAAATGGTAATAACATAACCAAATTAACAAGTGTAGATTATGTAAGAGATGGTGATATGGTATTAAGGAAAAATTTTGGAAGTAACACAAGTTGGGCAACATCAGTTGAAAGTGGAAGTGATGATTATTGGGGTCATTATTTGAATAATACTAACAATGAAACTTTTGAAGGAACATGGTTAACTGAAGAATTAAATAATTATATAACGAGAGGAACATATTATTTGGGACAAGTAGGCCAAAATGTAAGTTATAAAAATTCGATATGTAGTGCAAGTAATACAACAGACCCAACTAGCACTTGTACAAAAACAAGTAGTACATGGAAAAAAGGGCTAGTAGGATTACCAAGAGTAGGAGAAATGTTTTCAGCGCAATTAGGTAGTGGATATTCATCATCAAGTGGTTCTACATCAACAAGTAATATGTGTTTAATAACGCCAAATGGCTCGAACGTGTGGCTCGTGGGCGCCACCGGCTTCCTTGGCTTCGATTCGCCTTCCTCGTACGCGATCGGCGTCCGTCCATCTATTTATCTAAAATCAGAAGTTAAGATAATTTCAGGTGATGGAATGAGTGAGTCAACTGCCTACGAAATAGGATTATAAAAATATTAAGAAGATTAATTTCTTCTTTTAATTTGGATAAAATAATAGACATTATTTAAATAGTTAAATCGTTATTTGCATAGTTCGGCTGGCAGAATAAGTTTATTTACTAGTAACTTTAAATAATTCTCTATATTTTA
>CANRIE010000067.1 GCA_947630585.1 uncultured Bacilli bacterium
TCTTAAGCTATTTATAGTATAGCACATTTTTCCATTTTTGACCAGTACTTATCACGCATAAACTAGGACATAGCGAAAATTATTAAAATTTCTAAAACCAAAAGCAACTCTCTTTATTAACTTACAAGTGTTGTTATTTCTCTTCATAACACCATTACTATAAGGTTGTTCTAAAGTATTTTTTATATATTCTTTAAACTCTTTTAAAGTATTTAAAGATGTTTGCATATAATCAGATATATCTTTATAGTCAACATTAATAATTTGTAAAAATAAATCATAATCTTTTCTTTGTAATGCATATAAAAGATTTTGATATAATTCATATGTTTCTTTTAATTCTTTATCTTGTTTTAATAAATAATCAATAATATCTACTTTTGTCATTAAATTTTTAAAACATAAATATTTTTTCCAACTACTACTATCAAGTTCTAATCTTGGTTTAAAGAATAATCTCCAGTATCTTTTATATTTTCTATAATCATTTTTTTCTTCATTACTCTTATTCTAGTTTTATTTAAACTTATAGTTAGTAATTGTACTATATGGAACATATCTATTATTATAGAGGCATTGGGAAACATATATTAAAAGCCATTGTTCTTTTTAAGGCTGTAAATTCATCTATACATCTATACATATTGCTTCTGGTAAATTATGTTTATATAATTTTTTAGTATCATATATTCTATTTATTACTCTTTGTACTATTGTATTACTTACATTATGATTCTTTGCAATATATATGAGTTAAAATATCTTTTGAATACTTAACTATAGAATATTTTGTATTATTGTTAGTGCCAATATTTTTATTAATGATTTTTTACAGCCATTTTTTACTATTATATTTTCATTAACATATCTACAGCATTGACAATATTAAAAGTCATTTTTTAAATATCCCTTAAATACATTTACTCTTTTGTTATTTATTTCTACAAAATTTTCATTAAAAATTATATTTTTTCTTCCATATTTAAGATTTTTAGGATAGAATAAGTTATAGATATATGCAACACACCCTTTATTTTTATTCTTCAAATTAATTATAACTGGACATGTTGTGTATGTCTATTTTTTTGACCTAAAAAAGAATGATAAAATTTCTTTCATTTCCTTAATACTTAATGTTTAAGAACCTTTTTTTCTTGATTTTATATAAAATATGTGCTAAAATATACGCTTGTTGGTGATATGTATGATTATTAAAAATAATGGTTTAAATGAAGAAGAGAGAAAAAATTATTTATTTTCTAAAGTATTTAATTTAGCAAATAAAGATTTTCTTGGAAATATAACTGGTTGGTATCAAGAAAATTTTGATAGTATAAGTTATCATGAAATAAATTTTATATATGAAACAATGAAAATATCTGATTTTGAATTTTATAATTATTTAAGTGATTTACTTAATCAAATAGGTAGTAGTAGTGTAACTGGTATTGTTGATTTAGAATTTCTAACGAGAAATTTAGAACTTATGTATGTTGCAAGAATATTAGTTGGAGATACTATTAATAGTATAACTATTAAAGATAATATAAAATTTTTAAATGAAACTCGGAAATATTTCCAAAAATAAAAGAACTTGTTTAGAGTTCTTTTATACTGGCTTTAATGAGGGAATCAAATAATGGATGAGGTCTTGTTGGCCGAGATTTAAATTCCGGATGAAATTGACAAGCAATAAAGTGTTTATGAGTTGGAATTTCAATTATTTCAACTAAATTAGCATCAAGATTAATGCCTGAGAAAATCATACCTTTACTTTCTAATAATTCTTTATATTTATTATTAAATTCATAACGATGTCTATGGCGTTCTTTAATTAGTTCTTCATTATAAGCATGAGATGCTAAAGTATTATTTAGAATATTACAATCATAGTTACCAAGTCTTAAAGTACCTCCCATATTAATAACTGATTTTTGATTACTCATTAAATCAATTACAGGATTTTTACATAAAGGATTAAACTCGGTTGAATTAGCATCTTCTATATTGCAAACATTATTAGCAAACTCAATTACAGCTAATTGCATTCCAAGACAAATTCCCAGAAAAGGAATATTATTAACTCGGGCATAATTAATTGCTTTAATCATTCCGGAAGTTCCCCGATTTCCAAATCCCCCTGGAACAATTATTCCCTTAGAATTTTTGAATATATCTTTTAAATTAACATTTTCTTTTTCTAAAGATTCACTATCAATATAATTAATATTAATTTTTGTGTGATATTTATATCCTGCATGTTTTAAAGCTTCAGAAACTGAAAGATAGGCATCATGAAGGCTCGTGTATTTACCAACTAAGGCTATTTCAATTTCGTTATTTAAACTATTCATGGTTGTAATTAAATCTTCTAAATATTTTAAATTAGCTTTTTTAATCTTTAAATTAAATTGTTTTAAAATAAGCTCATCAATATTTTGGCTATGAAAACTAAGAGGAATTTCATAAATATTATTAGTATCAACACAATCAATAATGTTTTCTTTAGGGATTGAACAGAATAAACTAAGTTTTTCTTTTAAAGAATCAGGGGTTGAAAACGGAGTTCTACAAACTAAGAAATTAGGACGAATTCCCATATTTTGTAAATCTTTAACACTATTTTGGGTTGGTTTAGTTTTAAGTTCATTGCTTCCTACAATAAAAGGAATTAAAGTTGTATGAACAAATACTGTTTCATTAGGTCCTTTTTCATATTGAATCTGTCTTAAAGTTTCAATGAAGGCTTGCGATTCAATATCGCCAACGGTTCCACCTATTTCAGTTATTACAATATCAGCTTTTGAAGTAATTCCAGCTTCATAAACTTTATTTTTAATTTCATTTGTAATATGAGGAACTAATTGGACCGTTGCCCCTAAATAGTCCCCATGTCGTTCTTTTTCAATAACCGAAGAATAAATCTTACCACTTGTAATATTAGATGTATAATTTAATTCTTCATCAATAAATCTTTCATAATGACCTAAATCAAGATCCGTTTCACACCCATCATAAGTTACAAAAACTTCTCCATGTTGAATAGGATTCATAGTTCCTGGATCAACATTAAAATAAGGGTCAAACTTTTGCATAAAAACTTTATAACCCCGACTTTTCAAAAGAAGAGCAAGTGATGATGCCGTTATACCTTTACCAAGTCCTGATACAACTCCTCCTGTTACAAATACATATTTTGTCATAAAAAATCCTCCTTTAATTATAGATTTATTATAACATTATTTAATAATTAAAAATAGAGTTTTTAAAAAAAATGTTCAAGTAAGATTTTAAAGCCAATGATAATTAAAACAATGCCTCCAATTATCTGGGCTTTTTTTTCAAATTTATTACCAATTAATTTACCAAGATTA
>CANRIE010000068.1 GCA_947630585.1 uncultured Bacilli bacterium
ATAATTTTTTTAATATTCCATTAAAGTTCTTGAATCAATATCGAAGATATAGCCATGTCCATTTGGAGAATATGCATTATTATTGATAATAACAATTTTAAATTTCTTAAAATCATAGTTATCCCAATCAGAGTTTTCTTTATCCCAATATAAATCAATTGCATTATTAAAAGTTAATTTTTTCTTTAAAACACTTTTATTATTTTCATCTAAAATGTCAAAATCATTGCCTTCTTCAACCAAAATTAAATCTTTACTTAAAGGGAATACATAATCATATACTTTATTTAACGTTCTTGTAACTTCTCCAGTTTTATAATTAACTATTTTGCCAACGTTATTAGAAACAACATAAATTTCTTTTGAATTACGATTAGCCGTTTTAGTGACAAAGCGAAGAATATTATTGTCAGTTCCTACATATCCGTATTGGTCAAATTCTATTTTGGTCGTTTCTTTACCTGTTGTTACATCAACAAAGCCATATTTATTATTTTTATTGACAGCATAAATGCCATCCAATTTAAGAACTTCAACTGGATTATATTCAAATCCTGTATAAAAATCAATGTCATCATACTTTCCAAAATCGATCATCATGTTTCCTTGGTTATCAACAACTCCTTCATTAGAATCTTGAGATACAGCAAAATATACTTTAGAATTATCTTCATAAGCAACCATAGAAAATTCCATTTCTTCTGTCAATTTTTTACTATTTTTAAAATCGTACAAAAAACCATGCAAAGCATAATGCTCTTCATTATTATCATATATTGTTGCTATTCCTTTATTATAATCAATATATCTATCAAAAGATTGGGCGTAAAATTGATAATCACAATTTTTATTAGTACAAACATACTTACCAACAGATTTTCCATCACAAACCTCATTTTCATGTTTATTATCAGAAGCTTTTACAAGTTCAATAACACCATTACCAACATGATATCTTTCAGCTTCACCTGGACATAAGAATAAGGTATCTTCTGTAATTAAATTTGATTTTTTATTTACACCATAATATATTAAAGTTGCTACTAATATTAATAATACTAATGCTATAACAATAACTATAATATTTTTTTTATTTTTCATATCAATCACTTCCTATTATTTTTCACTTAATGTTCTTTCATCTACATTAAAGATATATGCCTTATCATTCATATCACTAGAATTATCTTTTGAAAAAGTTATTTTAAAGTTTTTATAATCATAATTAGTAAAATTATCTTTATCATTATCCCAATTTAAATATACTAAATTATTAAATTTAATTTTTTCTTTTAAAACACTTTTGTTATTTTCATCAAGAATATCAATAGTTTTATTATCTTCAACAAGAACTAATTTTTCATTTAAAGATAAAGCAAAATTATATTTTTTATCTAAAGTTCTAACAACTTTTCCTGTCATATAATTTATTATTAAACCTGAGTTAGAAGTAGTAACATATATTTCATGTAATTTCCGATTTTCTATTTCAGATGGTTTATAATTTTCCCCATAAATATCATTGATATTACTATTATATTGACCATTATATTTATAATATCCATATTGTTCATATTCAAAATTTGTTAATTCTTTACCGGTTTTAATATCAATAAAACCATATTTCTTATTAATTGTTGCAATAAGTACACCATTATTAATAATATTATAATCTCGAGATTCACTAGCACAACCAGGACAATACATAAAATAATCATATTTAAACTCTGTAACCTTTTTATTAGTACTATCTACTATTCCTACTTTATCATTTTTATCAGTTGCTAGAAAATAAGTTTTATCTTTATCTTCATAAATTATTTGATTTAAATTATAATCTTTAATTAATACCTTTTGATTCTTAAAATCATATAAAAACTTTTTAGCATTTTCGATAGTTTCACCTTCATAAATAATTCCAATACCTTTACTATAACTATAATAACTATCAAAAAATTGGGCTCCAATTGAGGAATTACAATAATCTAATTGGCATTCATATTTATATCCACCATTACATACGTTACTTACATCCAATTTATCAGAAGCTAAAACTTTTTTCATAACACCATCTTTATCACCTGATGGACATAAGAATAAGGTATCTTTCGTAATTACCTGGTTCTCACTTAATACTCTTTTTTCAATATTAAATATATAATCTTTATCATTAGTTCTAATAATTATATTTTTAAAATCATCTTTTTCTAAATCAAAGCCTCCATCATAATCCCAATTATAATTAGCAGTACCCTTTATTTTTTCTTTTAAAACACTTTTAAAATTATTATCTAAAATATCAGTTGCATTATTTTCTGATACTAAAATTAATTCATCACTTAAAAGTAATACAAAATCATAAGTTTTATTTAAAGTTTTTATTGTTTCTCCAGTTTTATAGTTTATTATTTTACCAACCTTGTTTTCTTCAACATAAATTTGATTTAAATTATAATTATCTACTTGAGAAAATAACTCTGATAGTAAAGATTTAACATACTCTCCATCATAGATATAATAGCCAATTTTATCTAAATTCATTTTTGTAATTAACTTTTCTTGTTCTAAATCGTATATTCCTAATTTATCTTTTAATCTTAAAAATATAATTCCTTTATTAGCAAGTAAAATATCCCTTGAATTATTCTCAAGTATTTGTAGATTAAAGCCTACTTCATCATAAGAAAAATCAATTACTAATTTACCATAATTATCAATTACAGCATATTTTTCTTTTGCTTTATCTTTAACTAAAAAATAAGTTTTATTGTTCTCTAAATTATTATATAGTATCATTGGAAACATATATTCATCTGATAACTTTTTACCATTTTTAAAATCATATAAGAAATAAAGTTGTCTATCTTCGGTATCTCCAATAAGGGCTATTCCTAATTTAGAATTAAGATAGCCTTGAAAGAATTGTCCAACATTTTTTTCTCCCCCACAATCTTTTGTTTGACATACATATTTATAACTTTTTCCACCACATACATCTTTTTCTCTTTTATTATCACTTGCTTTTACTAATTCTAAATCGTTATTACTATTATCTTTACATAAGAATAATGTGTCTTTAGTAATTAAACTTGATTTTTTATTTAAACCATAATATATTAAGATGGCTCCTAATATTAATATTACTAATGCTATAGAAATAACTATAATATTCTTTTTATTTTTCATATCCTACCTATCCTTTACAATAATAATACAACTTAATAAGTGTTAACACAAGTTTTTTATTAAACTATTCTTCAATTCGCAAAATTTATAAAAAATAAAAATATCAAAGAACATAAAAAGTTAAAGCTATAAGAATTT
>CANRIE010000069.1 GCA_947630585.1 uncultured Bacilli bacterium
ATTTTGATTCATGTTATTTTGATTAAATGAACTAATATTATAATTATCATTTTGATTCATGCTATTTTGATTAAATGAACTAATATTATAATTATCATTTTGATTCATGCTATTTTGATTAAATGAATTAATATTATAATTATCATTTTGATTTAAACCTGTTTGATTAAAGACTTGGTTGTTATTTGATATTTTTGTACCACAAACTCTACAAAAAATTTCACCTTTATTTAATTTTGATCCACAAAGTGGACAATTATTATTATTCATATCACACCTACCATATTTCGATTATACTATAAAATTGAAATATAGACAAGAAAAAATGTTTTATTTTAAAGATTTAAAAAAGTAATTTAATAACCTTATTCTTTATTATATAAAGAAAAGAACTAACTTTAAAGGTTAATTCTTAATTTCTAAATGGTGCTGAAAACAGGATTCGAACCTGCGACCTATCCCTTACGAGAGGATTGCTCTACCTGCTGAGCTATTTCAGCATAAAGAGAAATTACTTCTCTTTTGTATTATCAGTTAATGCAGCTTTTCTTGAAAAGTTCAAACGACCTTTCTTGTCATAACCTAAACATTTAACTAAAATTTCATCATCTAATTTAACAACATCTTCAACTTTCCGAACATGATCTTTGGCAAGTTCAGAGATATGTACTAACCCTTCACATCCTGGCCATATTTGAACAAAGCATCCAAAGTCTTCAATTTTTACAACTTTGGCATTATAAATCTTACCAACTTCAGCTTCTCTTACAATATCTTTAATCATGTTAGCTGTTTTTTCAATTATTTCTTTATCTGTATGGTAAATGATTACTCGGCCATCATCTTCAAGATCAACCTTAACCGCATTCATGTCAGTTACAGCGGTCACATTGCTAGCTTCAAGAATGATTTTCGTTATCATTTCTCCACCTTTACCAATGACATCTTTTATCTTATTAGGATTTATCATAAATGTCAAGGTCTTTGGCGCATATTTTGAAACTTCTTTTCTTGGTTCTTTAATTGTTGCTTCCATTTTATCAAGAATTTCCATCCTGGCAACTTTGGCTTGAGCTAAGGCTTTTTCAAGAATTTCTTTCGTTACTCCTTTAATTTTAATATCCATTTGAAGAGCACAGATACCATTTCTTGTTCCAGCAACTTTAAAGTCCATATCTCCTAAATGGTCTTCCATTCCTTGAATATCTGTTAGAATTGTATACTCATCCCCTGCTGTAATTAATCCCATAGCAATTCCTGCAACGGGTGCTTTTATTGGAACTCCAGCAGCCATTAAACTCATACAACCAGCACAGATACTAGCTTGACTTGATGAACCATTACTTTCTAATATTTCTGAGACAACCCGAATTGTATATGGGAATTCATCTTCACCTGGAATAACTTGAGCTAAGGCTCTTTCACCTAAGGCACCATGACCGATTTCGCGTCTACCTGGTGCTCCATATCTTCCGGTTTCGCCAACTGAAAATGCTGGGAAATTATAATGTAACATAAATCTTTTTTCGGTTTCAATATCTAACCCGTCTAGTATTTGATGTTCACCAAGAGCACCTAGTGTTGTAACTGATAAACTTTGAGTTTGTCCTCTTGTAAATAAGGCACTTCCGTGAGTTCTTGGAAGTAAATCGATATCCGTTGAGATTGGTCTAATCTCGGTCATCTCTCTACCATCTGCTCTAGTATGTTCTAAAACTGTAATATTTCTAAATAATTCGTACTCAATTGCTTCAAATATTCTTGTTACTTTAACTTTTAATTCGTTTAACTCTTCTTCTGGTAACTCCGAGTTTTCAAGAGCATATTTATTAACTAAATCCTCTTTAATTTTATCAATAGCCGCATATTTTTCTAATTTATCTTTAATTCTTAAAGCATTATCTAAATCATTTCTAATTAAATTGTCAACTTCAGTTTGTAACTCTTCAGAAATTTCAAGATGAGGATATTCCATCTTTTCTTCTCCAAGTTCGTTTATAATCTCCATTTCAAAGTCACATAATTCTTTAATTGCTTCATGGCCAAACATTAAAGCATCAAGCATATCAGCTTCAGATACTTCCTTGCTGCCTGCTTCAACCATATTGATTGCTTCCTTAGTTCCAGCAACTGTTAAATCAATATCTGATTTACTTTCTTCATCATTAGTTGGATTAATGATGAATTCTCCGTTAACACGTCCTACTTTAACTCCAGCAATTGGTCCATCAAAAGGAACCTTTGAAATACAAGTTGCAAGACTTGAACCAAACATAGCTGGCATTTCAGGTTGAATATCCGGATTAACTGATAAAACTGTATTTACAACTTGCACTTCATTTCTGAAATCTTCTGGAAATAAAGGACGCATTGGTCTATCAATCATTCTAGCAGCAAGGGTTGCAGCTTCCGTTGGTCTTCCTTCTCTTTTTATAAATCCACCAGGAATTTTACCTACTGAATATAATTTTTCTTGATAAACTACCATTAATGGGAAAAAGTCTGATAATAAATTAACATTATCGGAAACACAAACCGTTGATAAAACAACTGTATCATCAAATCTAACTAATACAGCTCCATTTGCTTGTTTTGCTAATTCACCTATTTCTACTACTATCTTTTTACCATAAAAATCTTTTTCAAATATCTTCTTCATATTAACTCCATTCTAAAAATAAAGACACTCAAAAACAAGTGTCTACTTTCTTAATCCTAATTTACTTATTAATTCACGATATCTTGCTACATCTTTCTTGGCTAAATAATTAAGTAAACTCTTTCTTTGTCCAACTTTCTTAAGTAAACCACGTCTTGAATGATGATCGTGAATATGAACTTTTAAGTGTTCAGTTAAAGCATTAATTTCATTAGTTAAAATTGCAACTTGAACTTCAACTGATCCTGTATCATGTTCATCTCTTCTAAATTCTTCAACAATTTTAGTTTTCTTTTCTTTGGTTAAAGCCATAATTTCCTCCTTCATATTATATTCGCTAATTCGTTGTATAGGATTAGAGGAATCCCATGCAAGGAATTAGTAAGCACTAATAATATACATTCTTTTTCAAAATAATGCAAGTATTTTTAGTTATTTTCTTTATTTTTTT